>JADGCE010000008.1:0-15861 GCA_015229095.1 Magnetococcales bacterium
AAAGGATGCCCCGGCTTGCTTCGGAACTTATGGAACCGGAGTGGTGATCCGTGCCACCCCGCCATAGCTGCCTACCCACAAACTGCCATCTTCCGCAAACGTCATGGAAAAGACATTGTCGGAAAAAAGTCCATCGGTGGTGTTCAAAACGACAAATCCATCCGCCGTCCGCCGTGCCAGGCCCTTGCTGGTGCCAATCCACAGATTTTGCCGACTGTCCTGGCGCAGCATGAAGATATAGTTGGAAGGCAATCCGTCGGAAACGGTAAAATTACGCCACTGACTGCCATCAAAACGGGCCAATCCTCCTCCCCAGGTGCCACACCAAACCACCCCCTCCGCATCCACTTCCAGGGAGATGATATAGTTGGGATTGTAGGCTGTGCTCACATGCCCCAACCCCTGTTCCACCTTCTGCTGGGCATGATGGCTGGAGGTTTTGCCGGGATCGTTGGCAAACTGCCCCTGATCCTTGACCTGTTCATACTTGGCCCCCAGGCCATCCCCATGGCTCCAATGCTGCCACTGGTTATCCTGAAAACGGGCCAGGCCCCCTTCGGTGGCCAACCAGACCTCCCCATTTTTGCCCTTGGCCAGCCCGTACACCCAGTTGTTGGGCAGACCGCCGTTGGTATTTTCCACTGTAAACAGCTCCCACTTGGAACGATCATCGATCGCTCCCGCCTGGATGCGGTTGGCCCCCGACCAGGTGGCAACCCAAATATCCCCGTTGGGCAGTTCCAGGACATCATAAACGAAGGCATCTGCCAGACCTTGAGGAATATTGTAAGATTTCCATTGCTCCCCCTCGGTGCTGTAGATGGACCAACCTCCCCCATAGGTGCCCACCGAGATGCGGTTGCCGCTGAGCTTACCCACATGAAACACACCGTTTGCCAACAAACTGCCACTGCGCACATCAAACAGCTTGTAATTGTCCGACTTGGCGTCGTAGCGGATCACTCCCCCGGAAGTACCCACCCAGACATATTGGCCATCCGCCAGCATATCCTTGACGTTGCGATTGCCCACCCGGAAATGGCTGAACTGGACGCCGGGCTTGACGGCAGCGGGTTGGGGCTCGGCGGATGGCGTACGGGTGGCATCCATGGGAGGATGTTGCGCGGGCACGGTGGCGCCTGCCGGCAAGGGGCCCGCCAGCGGTTTGCTGGCCACGCTGCTCCCCCCCGCTGGTGGCGTTCCCGGCAGCGGTTTGCTGGCCGCGCTGCCCCCCTCGGCTCCCGGCAGCGGCGGCTTGCTCTCTGCCTTGTTGCCCTCGGTCGGCTGCACCGCCGACGACGGTTTGCCCGTCATGCCACTCCCCCCCTGGGCGGGAACGGGCAGGGGCTGCGCAACGACCGGCGCACGGGCAGGGGATTGGGCACCCTGCTGCATACCGAGAAAATAGGCACCCACAATCAACCCTCCCACGAGGGCCAGGGCAGCGCCGACAAAAGCAAACAGTTTCACGGTAGAATTCACACTATCCTCACTTGGGCTGGTTGGTCAATAAACCGATTCTGAAAACGTTGCCACGACTGCCCGCCCACAAATCTCCACCGGGGGCGGTTGCCAGGGTATAGACATGGGATTGTTGCAAGTGTCCATCCATCAGGGGGTGCCAGCGGTTGCCGTCAAACCAGGCCACGCCACGATCCGTACCCGCCCACAAAGTTCCCTGACCATCCCGCGCCAGACTGTAGACGACCGTACCGGGCAATCCCTCAGTCACGCTGTAGTTGCGCCACTGCTTGCCATCAAACCGGCTGACGCCCCCCCCCCAGGTGCCTGCCCAGACCGTGCCATCCTTCTCCACCTGCAGGGCAAAGACATAACCGGGATTGTATGTCGTCTCGCCACCGTTCATGACCCCCAGATCATGGCGGTTGCGGGTGCCCAGCCCGGTGTTGTGACTGACGGGCAATTTTTCCGCATTGGGCGCACCCAGACCATCTGCATGGGTCCAGGAGTGCCAGGTTTGACCATCAAAACGGGAGATGCCCCCCTCGGTGCCAAACCAGGTGCGGCCCTGGTCATCCACCTGAATGGCATAGACCCATTCGTTGACCAACTCCTTGAGAAACAGCTCCAGGGCGCCCGTTTTCAAGTTCAGGCGATTGACTCCGGCCCAGGTGCCAATCCACAACGTGCCGTCGGGGTGGCTGGCGAACGAATAGACCCAGTAGTCTGCCAAGCCATGCATGGGAAAATAGGTTTTCCAACGCCCTTCATGGTAGCGCGAAGCGCCCCCCGCATTGGTGCCAAACCATTTGCCGCCCTCGGAATCCCGGCCAATGGCAAAGATATATTCATTGGCCAAACCCTGCTCACGGGTGAAGGTTTGCCGGATTGTTTTGCTCCCCAGATCGATTTCATGGACCCCCACAGAGGTGCCAACCCACAGGGCCTGTCGATCTTCCTCCACCAGGAGGGAGCGCACATAGACTTGCGCACCGACCTCAAACCGGTCCAACACCTGGTACAGGGGCAGGGAGAGTATGGGCGGGGGGGCCGCTTTTGGGAGAGGCGCGACCACCGACTGGGCATTCGGGGGGGGCAGGGCAGGGCGATCATCGCCCGCCTCCAGGATGCCGGCACCCGCCAGGATTGCAAGGGAAATCAGATATTTCAAGAGCATCAGCGTAGGCTTCTCAGGTGGGTGATCACGTTTAAAATTTCCTGCCTGGACAATATGCCACCGAAAGAGGGACAACCTCGCCCTCCCGAGGCGACACGGGACAACAAATGCTGGTCGGTGCCCATCAGGCCGTTACTACCCATGCCTTGCCAGGAAAAATCCGGCAGGCCGGGCATGGCACTGCGACCGCTGGCACCGTGACAATAGGCGCACTGCCTGGCATAGATCTGGGCACCCTGAAGGGGATCACCCGCCATTGCCAAGCGCTGTTCTCCCAGGAACAGCACAACCAGCGCAGCCAGGCTCAGGGCAAACGCTCTTCCTGGACCACTTTCCATGCACCCGCCTCCTTGTGCAGTGTCAACGCCTTGTGGACGGGATTTTTATGATCATTGGTCAACGATTGGCTGAACATGGCGCGCGCCTTGGTGTCCTCCAGAAGGATGACCCGCACATCCCGAAGGTTCAGGGCGGCCGTCCGTTCGCCGGGGTTGAAGGTCGGGAGCTTGGCGCCGGCGATATACAGGGTCCGCAAGGCGGCCATATCCTGCTCTGCGCAGGCTTTGGCCCACCGATCAATCATGCTCTCCACCTCTTGTTGTGGACCCGCAGCTTCCGAAGCGCCTTTTTTGGCATTTGCCTTCCCCGTGCCATCCACCTCCTTGCCAGGTGCGGGAGCCCGGAGTTTTTCCAACTCTCTGACTGCGGGTGCAAAACCCTCCTTGGCGGCCAGTTCCAACCATTTTTTCGCTTCCTGGGTGTCGGCTTTGACGCCCATGCTGCCCAGCAGATGGAACTGACCCAAAAGCATCATGGCCGGGGGATGGTTGAGCTTGGCGGCACGGCTGATCCATTCCAACGCTTCAGCCGGATTTTTCTTGCCCTCCGGGGTTTCGGCCAACATTTCCCCCAGTCCCAAGGCGCCCTCGGCAGAGTTGAGCATGGCGGCCTTGCGATACCATTCCATGCCTTCCGCATCCTCCTCGGCCCGATCCAGCACGTAGGCCAGCAACAACATGGAGGGGACATGCTGCGCCTCGGCGGCGGTGCGCAGGTGGGTGATGGCAGAGATCCAGTCATTTCTCTGGTAGGACTCTTTGCCCAACTTGTAGGCCTGTTCTATATCCACCGCCCCGGCCATCTGGGGGGATGCCGCCACCGCCCAGCCGAGCAACACCGCAGCAAGGGTGTTATACAGGCGGGTACGTCGTTGAATCTGGAGTTGTTGTGCCATGATGGATACCTTTACCCCATAATCTTGAGATGGAAAACCAGACTGACAGCCGGCACTGCCCGCCCAGCCGGATACGGCTCCTGTGGCTGCGGCGTTATTCCGAAAACAGGTCGGGAGGATAGGGCTGTTCCAGCTTTCGGTACAGACTGGAGAGGCCGATGCCCAAGGCGCGCGCTGCCAACCGCCGATCGCCATCCGCCCGTTCAATGCTTTCCAAAATGACCTGCATTTCATAATCGCGAACCAAATCCCGCAATTTTCCCCCGTTGGTCGCCGCCGTGGGCGCGACCGCACCGTCGCCTGCAGGCGGGGTGGAGACATATTGCAGGTTTTGGGGCAGGTCCGTCAAGGTAATCACCCCATCTTCCGCCAAGATTGAGGCGCGTTCCATGCTGTGTTCCAGTTCGCGCACATTGCCCGGCCAGTCATAGTTCAGCAGGGCGGTTTCGGCATCGGGATCGATGCGGAAGCTTTTTTGCCAACCTTTGGCGCGCTTTTGCTTGTCCAACACGTGGCGCAGCAACGGCAGTATATCCTGCCGCCGTTCACGGAGGGGGGGCAGGTGAATGTTGAAAACGTTCAGACGGAAAAAAAGGTCTTCACGAAAGGTGCCCGCTTTGACCATGTTGCCGAGCTCCTGGTTGGTGGCGGCGATAATGCGCACATCGGCCCTGCGGAACTGCTCGCTGCCCACCGGGCGAACCCTTTTTTCCTCCAGGGCATGAAGCAGTTTGACCTGTAGATGCAGGGGCAACTCACCAATTTCGTCCAGAAAGAGGGTGCCGTTGTCGGCCTCCACAAACAATCCTTTTTTTGCCCGATCGGCTCCCGTGAAGGCCCCCTTGACATGCCCAAAAAATTCACTCTCCAGCAAGTTTTCCGGGATGGAGCCGCAGTTGACTGGAATGAACAGACCGGCACTGCGTTGGCTGAGTTGATGAATTTTGTGGGCGATCATCCCTTTGCCGGTGCCACTGTCCCCCGTCACCAGGACGGTAAAATCGGTGGGGGCCACCTTGCGCAACAGCCGTTCCACCTCCAGCATGGGGGGGGAGAGCAACCGACAGAGCTCCGGGCCACCCTCATCCACCAAATGGCGCAGGGTGCGGTTTTGCTCCTGCAGGGTGATCCAATCACGGATCTGCGCCAGACGGTGCAAAACATTTTCCCGTCGCAGCGGCTTGGTCAAATAGTCATAGGCACCGGCTTTCATGGCATCCACGGCGGTATCCACCGAGGCAAAGGCGGTCATCATTAAAAAAACGGTATCCACCTTCAGCTGTTTGGCTTTTCGAACCACTTCGATGCCATCCATGCCAGGCATCTTGATATCGCAAATGGCGATATCGATATCGCCCACCTCCAGACGCTGCAAGGCCTCCTGGCCGTCACAGGCAGACTCCACCTGGAAATCGCTCTTGGCCAGAGCCGCCGCCAACACCTGGCGAATGGCCGGTTCATCATCCACAATCAGCACATTCAGAGCTCTGGCCACTGGTCGTCACTCCGTTCGTTGACTCTGGCCGCAAGAGGCAAAAAGAGGGTAAAAGTGCTGCCTTCGCCCACCGTGGAGAGCAGTTCGATACGCCCCTTGTGTTTGGCAACCAGCGAATAACAGACGGCCAACCCCAAACCGGTCCCCTTGCCCACCGGTTTTGTGGTGAAAAAGGCATCAAATGCCTGGGATTTGGTCTTGTCATCCATGCCGCTGCCGTTGTCCATCACCTCCAGGAGCACGGCCTGGGGTTCTGCGCGGGTGGTGAGTGAGACCGTCGGCAGCGGATCCTGCTGCCCTTCCAGGGCATCTGCCGCATTGAGGAGCAGATTGATGATCACCTGGTTGAGCTGGGCGCTGGAACCATACAGTGCCGGCAGCGTGCGGTCCAGCTGCAGGCGCAGGCGCACGTTGCGCATGCGTTGATCAAAGCGCATCAAATTGGCGCACTTTTCCACCAAGCTGTTCAGATCCAGCAGTTGCATCTCATCGATTTGCGGCATGGAAAACTCGGAGACCTCCCGGGTGATGCCGGTGATGCGCTCCAGCTGTTCCCGCATCATCTGCAGATAATCGGCAACCAGCGGGTCCGGGTTGACGTGAAGATCCATGAGGGCTTCCAGAATGCCGGAAATGGCGGCTGTGGGGTTGTTGATTTCGTGCAGGATACCCGCTGCCAGCGTGCCGATGGAGGCCATTTTTTCCTGATGATACGACATTTGCTGTGCCTTGGCCAACTCCTCCTCATTTTTTTTGCGTTCGCTGATATCCCGGATGGTGACGATAAAGGGCACACTGCCAGCCGTCTGCACCGTGCTGACGGTCAACTCGACGGGAAAGAGGCTGCCATCCTGGCGGAGTGCCATCACCTCCCTCTGCAGGCAGCCATCCCGACCGGCACCCTGCTGTAAAAAATGGTGAATATCTTCCCCGGTATGGTGAGGGGGCAGCAGCGACTCATAGTGACCACCCAACACCGCCTCCGGCGGCGTGCCAAACAAACGCTCCACCCCGGGATTGGCGGATTCGATGATCCCCGCCTGATTGATTGCCAAAATGGCCTCTACCACATTGTCCATGATGGTGCGCAGGCGGGCTTCACTGTGACGCAAGGAGTCCACCGTCGTTTTCAGTTCGGTGATATCCTCCTTGACGGCGATATAGTGGGTGATGCGGCCATACTGGTCGCGAATGGGGGAGATGGAGGCCAACTCCCAGAAGAGCGTCCCATCCTTGCGTCGATTATGAAACTCCCCCTGCCACTCTTCCCCCTGCTTCAGTCTCTCCCACATCTGCTGATACCCCCCCGCATCGATCTCCCCCGATTTCAGGATCCGGGTGTTCTGGCCGATGATCTCCTCCTCGGCATAGCCTGTCACCTGACAAAATTTGGGATTGACATACTGCACCTGACCCTGCAAATCCGTGATGATTACCGAAGCGGGGCTCTGTTCCACGGCGCGGGAAAGCTTGCGCAACTCCGCCTCGGCCTGCTGCCGCTCCAATATTTCCTCTTTGAGCAGATCGTTGGTCAGGCGCAGCGTCTCCGTGCGTTCCTCCACCCGATCCTTGAGGCTCTCTTCGCTGTGGCGTATCTCCTGCAGGTAACGGGTGAGTCTGGCCTGCTGCTCCCGAATGATGACGCTGCCACGCCGTACCACAAAAAAAAGCATGACATAGAGGGCAACAAACACCCCCCCCACCTCCTGGAGCACCTGCTGAGTGGCATGGGTGCGATGGACCAGCAGGGGGCCGATGTCATAATCGAGCTTAAAAACACCTACAATCTCACCTTTTTGCCTGATCGGCACATAGCTGGAGAGCAGTTCCCGTTCCCCCCTCTCCCCACTCGCGGCGGCTATGTGACCGCGATGGGTGCGCTCGGAAAACACCCGATCTTCCATTGCATGTAAAAATCCTGTATCTTTGCCTCTCCTCGTGCCGATTTGCTGGGCCTCTGTGGAAAAAATGGTCACGCCGGAACGGTTGTAGATCTCAATCGTCACGATGTCGAGTTGCTGGGTGAAACGATTCAGCAGTTGCCGGATGTGGGCAATCAACGGATGGCCTTGCAGATCTTCCACCAGCAGCTCGGAGGATTGGCGCAGCAGGCTCTCCAGACTGGGCCAGAGGGCGTTGGAAAAGGCTTGGGTGAGGGCGATATTCTGTTTTTCGCCCAGATCCAGCATAAAGCGTTGCTCCGTTTTGCCAAACAGAAGGTTGAGCAAAACCGCCATGCCCACCATGGCGATCAGACTGATCAGGGAATAATAACTGAGCAGTTTATAGGTTCCGGGGGAGGAGAGCGTCTCACCGCTCTCCCCGGCCTCTTCCCTTGCTGGTAAAGGGTTATCCCGCATGGCGCACCCGTTGGTGATGAGAACATGTACAGACAAAAAACAGTGACATTTTTCCTGGGTATCTTCCTGGTTCTGCTGGCCGGCTGCGGCGGCGAGGAAAAGCCGTCAGCGGCGGCTTTGGGTAAGGCAGCGCCCCCAGCGGCGACAAAGCCGACTCCGGCTGCAACGCCATCGCCTCCGGCCGCCCCTCAGGCCCCGGCAGTCTCGGCGCCCCCTCCGGCAGCTGCCCCGGCTCCGGCAGCCTCGGCCCCCCCTGCGGTGACCTCGCAGACCTCTGCGGCCCCGCAGGGTACCCCGGCCTCAGAAAAGCAGGCCGCACTCCCCCAGCCGGGCAAGGAGACGGCTTCCGTGCCCGCTGCCTTGCCCACCGCTCCGGCGACCCCTCAAACCGTCGCCGCACCCCCGGCAGAGTCTCAACCCCCTGCACCTGCCTTGACCAAGGCAAACCCCTCCCCTGCACAGGGGCAGGCAGCGGCTCCGGTCGAGGCCAGCGGTCGGCAGGCCAGTTCCGGGGTCAACCGCGCCCAGACCTCCTCCTTGCGGGGAGATGGCATCCATGATCCCAACAATCCCGCTTTGGCCACCATGCAAAATCCATCCCAATCCCTCTCGGTCCTGCCTCTGGGCAAATGGGGCGAGATCGACTGGATGCAGGCCCTGGCACGCAATACCATCCGGCCACGGGCCAATCTGAAAAACGAGGGCAAAATGGAGGTGTTGGATTTGGACATCATCATGTCCAATACCAAATCGATGCCCCATGTGCGCTTTCCCCACAACTCCCACACCCAATGGCTGGCCTGCTCCAATTGCCACCCCAAGCCTTTTGTGCAGCAAAAAGGCGGTAACCCCATGACCATGGATGCCATTCTCAAAGGCCAATTTTGTGGCGTTTGTCACGGCAAGGTCTCCTTTTCCACTTATATCTGCCAACGCTGCCACAGCGTTGTCCACGAGGGATCGCCCGACAAATGGTGGTAATGATGGACGTACTGCGCAGAGTGGCACGGCGTGGCCCATTCTCTTGCGGGTCGAGAAACGTGGCCCTGGCTCTCCTTGGGGGGGTGTGGGCCCTGCTGGCGGCTTGTGGCACAATACCGGCCACCTCTCCGGGGGGGGAGTGGGAGCGTTTGGCCGCCGAAGCCCGCATCGCTCATGCCGATGGTCAGCTGCTCTCCGCTAATGCCCTGTTGGAGAAAATGCTGGATGCCCAGGTGATCTATCTGGGGGAACAGCACGACAACCCTTACCACCATCGTCTGCAGCTGGCTATTGTGGAACAGTTGATTGCGCGGGGCAAACGCCCTGTGATCGGGTTTGAGTTTTTTTCTCAGGCACAAACGGGGTGGTTGATGCACTATACGGTGGGCAAGCCCTCGGCCTTTGTCCTCCCCAAAGCCACCGACCCGGGAGAACGGTTGCGCGCCCAATTGGGTTGGGAAACACGGGAGGATTGGTCCCACTATTTTCCCCTGATCCAGTTGGCCCGCCAGCACAAACTGTCGGTGTTCGGTGCGGATCTGCCCGATGGCTTGCGGGTGCGTCTGACCCGTGGTGGTTTGGCAGATCTGTCGCCCATTGAAAAGGCGAGTTGGTCTCCCACCGGGTTTGTCAACGAGCCCTATCGCCTCCTTATGAGGCAACATCTGGCCTCCTCCCATTGCGGTATGGCCCCGGATGCCTTGTTGGACCGTCTTTATGAAACCTGGGTGGCACGCAACGATGCCATGGCCCGCGCCATCACCCTGGTACACGCCCAACAAACAGATGCCCCTGTGGTCATGGTGCTGGGGGCCGGGCATGTGGCCCACGATATGGGTGTTTATGAACGGGTGGCCTCTTTGCAGCCCGCCATTCGGCAACTCAACCTGGGTTTGCAGTCCACTCTGCCAGACGATCCGCCCCTCTCCCGCTATTTTGCAACAGTGCGCGTGGGGCAAACCGAATTTGCGCCGGAACACCCCTATCTCTGGTTTACCCCGCCCCCTCCCAGAGATGAGGATCCCTGTGCGCTGTTGATGCCGCAGCCATCCGCCTCCCACACACCACTCCATGAACGAAAAGGCGCACAGCCATGACAGCCTCCTCCCCTGCTCGACGTAGCCACGAACGCTCCTGGCATACCGTTGTCGCCCACTTGACCACGGAAGATGGGCGGCTCTTGCAGGGGCACACCCGGGATCTCTCTGTTCGCGGTGTTTGTTTGCATGTGGCTGAAATCCCGAAAGATCTGCCAGTAGGCACCCACGGTACGCTGCGATTGCAACTGCCGGGCATGGAAACACAGGCCTTTACCTGTCAGGTGGTCTATATCCGTCCCGGGCACATTGGTATACATGTCGTTAAATTTTCAGAAAATTTCGGGAATTTACTCTCCCAGGCACTTTTTGCGGAAACCCACCCCGTTCACAAGGAGAGTGTCGATTGGCGTCTTGTCCAGGCCCGGATTCACAAAGTGGTGACCGATCCATCACAGGAAGAGGAGCCTTTGCAGGGCAATGTGTTGCGTTTGACCTCCGATTGGGTTGAATTGTGCTGCCTCCCCGCACCCCATGCCCCCTGGCGGGTGGGGGCGGCTGTCATGGTGCAACTCACCGCCGAGCACTTGCATGGATATCACTGTGAAATGAAAGGATTTCTTGTGGATCCCATTCGCATGTTCGCCCCCAAGACCGGTTGTTCCTCCCCCTCCCTCATCAAAAAAGTTGCCTTCGCTTCCGATGCCGATGCCAATATTGACCGTCTGGTCGGCCTGATGCGCGTCGTCCACGCGCCGAAAATGGCCGCCGTTCTGAAAGAGCGGGCTTTGAGCAACGCCCTCCTGGCCGGGGAGGAGGCACCTCCCCCCACGCAGGAAGAGAGGAAAGCTCAACTGCGCCGTTTTTTTACGCGGTGGTTCCCGTCGTAACCTGCCTCCCATTCGGTTCAACCTTGGTCGGCGTGGCCGCAGGCAGAATGATCAGCACCTCCGTATCGCTATCCGGGGCCGAGTAGATGGTGATTTGACCGCGATGGTCTTCGATAATGCCCTGTACGATGGCCAACCCCAATCCCGTTCCCTTGGTTTTGCCTTTGGTGGTGAAAAAGGGGTCAAACAGTTTGCCGATGGCCTCCTCTGGAATGCTCGGCCCATTGTTGGCAACGTGGATCCATAGGTGGTTGTCCAGACGTTCCCCCCAGATCCGGATCTTTTTGGGCGGGGTCGGCCAGCTTTCCAGGGCATCCAGGGCATTATTGATCAGATTCACAAAGACTTGACACATCTGTTGACGGTCACAATAGAGGGTCAACTCCGGGGGGATATGGTTTTCAATAATAACTTGACTTTTTTTGATGACATGTTCCAACAAGTGCAGCGCGTCGTGCATGGGTTCCGAAAGACGGCAAATTACCCGGTCTGCTTCCATACCGCCCTTGGAATATTTTTTCAAGCTGTCGACGATCGTTTCGATACGCTGACTGCCATCCAGGATATCTTTGAGTGTTTCCGGTATCTCATCCATGAAGCGCAGAACGCGCCCCGAAGGATCCTCAGCAGCGTGTCTCTTCAGGATGGGTTGGGCCATTTCCCAAAAGGATTGCAAATATTGGACATTGCCCCGAATGAAAGAGTTGGGATTGTTGATCTCATGGGCCATCCCCGCCGCAAAGGTGCCCAGGGTTGCCAACCGTTCCGCATGCAACAGTTGCGTGGTGCGCTCACGGACGGTCTTTTCCAGATGCAGTTGATGCCGCTCGGCCGCCTCGTCGGCCATCCGGTGTTCCAGCAGGTTGCTGATGGCATAGGCAATATTGGATAAAAAGCTCTTTTCCTCATCCATGCTGGGAGAGTGGCCCTCGATCAGACAGGTAACCACCCCGATCACCTTTCGATTGCTCCGGGAGAGAATGGGCACCGAATAATAGCCAGACTCCCCGCAGAAAGTTTCTACAGGAATCGCCTCCTGGTACAAGTGGGGGGAAAAGAGAATTTCTCCCTGTTTGACGGAACGCCCACATAAACAACCGCCCTGTTCCAACTCCTCACAATGGGAGACCACCTCCTCGGGCATGCCGTGGAACACCCTGATGGCTTGCCGGTGAGATCCTTGGGCAAACAGCGAGATACACCCTCCCTGAATGCGATTGCGCCGGGCACTCAACCAGGTTGTATTGACCAGCTCTTGAATGATGCTTTGCAGGAGGTTGGTCAATTCACCACGGGCGGAGGAGAGCTCGAAAATTGTTGAAATAACACGCAGTTTTGTATAACCCATTTTCAGGTCATCCAGGGTATGACTCAACCGTGTCGATAATTCCGTGACCGTTTGTTCGATGATGTCGATCTCGTTGCCCCTGGCGGCCCATTCCTGCAAAGGCTGGCCGGTCTGTTTTTCAAAAAAGTGTGCCAAACGTTGGGTGACCTCATGCAGAGGTCTTCCCAGAAGACGTTGGCCAAAGAGCAGAAAGATGGTCCACAACAGGAGGGTTTTCAGGACGGCAAACAGCAGGATGGACTGGAAAATACCAAAGACTCTGTCAATGGCAACCTGACTGTTAAAATAAAAATAGACGCTTCCCAGCGGCTCTGCGGGCCCATGACCGGAAACAGACACAAGATCAAAGGTGTGCCACAAGAGATCCTCCTCGAAGGTGAACTGGGCGGGCGCGGCGGCCTTTGGGTATAAAAAATCTCTTTGTTTTTCCTGAGGAGAGATACTGCCCCGACGGGCCAGATAATGATTGTCCCGATCCAGCACACTGACACCAACCACTTCGGGCAATTGCAGGATGCCAGTCAGGGTGGCATCCAACTGTTGCAGATCCAGTTGCCACACCTCGTTGGTCAGGGTTTTTTCAAAAATATGTTGGTAGGTCTGCAAAGTTGCATGAATTTCATGGTTGGAACGACCGTATTCGATGGCCATGTGGATGGATGTGAGCAGAATGGCAACCAGACAATAGGAAAAAAAGACATATCTCAGCAGTTTGAGACTGATGGAATGCTTGAGGGTGACCCTGTCCATGATAAACCGTCCGTCCTTGCCAAAGTAGGTGCCCAGAGGGAGCAACAGAGGCGATTTTTCGCGCCCGCAGTTGTGATTGCCGCAAGAATATGTCACACTGCCCCGCAGTAAACGGTCGCCTGTGCCAAGCAATCCGTTGGACCGTTGCCGCGCAGACACCCGGGCCTGCGGTGGCAGGAACCCGTCAAAACAGAGGAACAGAACCATGAACAAACCCAAATTCAAGGTGATGATTGTAGACGATGAGCCGACAATCATCCGTACTGTTCGGCGTTATTTTATGCTGAATGCCCTGTTGGATACCGTCGAATTTTACGAGTCTGCCACGTTCCAGGAGGCACTGGTCCAGTTGGAAGCGGTGAATCCCAATATTATCATCCAGGACATTAATTTGCCAGACGGTAACGGCTTGCAATTTATCAAACAGGCCAAAAAAAAATATCCGATGATCCAGTTTATTGTGATCACGGGCGCCAGCGATCTGGACAGGGCCATGGAAGCCCTCTCGTTTGGCGCGGTGGATTATCTCAAAAAACCCGTTGACATGGAGATGCTGGCAGATGTGGTCCGGGAGGCCCTGCGTCGGTGTGAACGGTGGGGCGAGTTGTTGTGGAGCGAATATATGGCGGAGGAGGGGGCGGAAGATGCTTCCTGAATGAAGGATGCATGACGATCAAACAGCTCCCTGGATGGGGTGAAGCTCCGATGCTGAGAGCCCCGATGCTGACCATCGCCCGCTACACCGCTTTGGAGGGTGTGCGCAACCGGTTTCCCTGGTTGCTGGGGGGGGTGTTGTGGACGGGGTGGGGGCTGGCGACCTTCGTGGGCCAACTGGTGGTCGCAGAGACACGGGAAATGCAGGTGGCCATTCTGGGGGCCTTTCTGCGGTTGGCCTCGGTGTTGCTCACTCTGTTGTTGGTGCTCACCATTCAAGTGCGGGAGATCCACGGCCAAGGTGTGGAACAGCTCCTTTCCCTGGCCATCCCCCGATCCCGTTATTATTTTGGGAAATTTTTGGGATTTGCCCTGCTGGCCCTCCCTCTGGCCCTGTCCTGTGGTCTGCTGGTGGTGCCGTACACCGCCCAAAAAGGGGCCGCGCTGCTGTGGAGCCTTTCTCTCTACAGTGAACTGCTCCTGGTCATCGCCCTCGCCCAGTTTTCCCTGTTGACCCTCCAGCAACTGCCCGCTGCCTTCAGTGTTGTATCGGGCCTCTATCTGCTGTCCCGCACCATGACCGATTTGTTGTTGGTGGCACGGGGGGCGATCATGCCCCATGGAAACGGCTTGCAGGAATCCATGGAGGCCCTGCTTGCCCTGATCGCCTCTCTCTTGCCGGATCTGGCGCGTTTCACCCGCTCCGAATGGTTGGTGTATGGCATGCCGGAAAGAGAAGAGATCCTGTTCATCTTTGTCCAGGCGGCCATCTGTCTGCTGTTTTTGTGGTGTGCCGGTTTGTTCGACCTCTACCGAAAAAGATTTTGAAAACCTTAAAGAGGATCCGGACCGACGCAGGCTATCGGGCAGTGCCGATACAGCGGATGAATGACTCTTCCAGGGTTCGTCCGGGATAGAGCGCGCGGCACTCCTGGGGCGTACCCACAAAATGGATGCGCCCCTGGTGCAGGATGGCCATGCGGTCACACAACTCTTCCACATCCGCCAACAGGTGGGTGGAAAAAAAGAGGGTCTTGCCCCTTTGCCGGAGCGAAAGCAGGTATTCTTTCAACAGATAGCGGGCCAACGGATCCAGAGCGCTCATGGGTTCGTCCAGGAGCAACAACGATTTGCCGGTAAGCAGAGCACCTGCCAATCCCAGTTTTTGCGTCATTCCCTTGGAACAGGAACGTATCGACCGATCCAGCACCGCAGGATCCAAGCCCAATGCCTGGCAGAGAGAGACCGCAGAGTGGCGTTGAAAAGAACCGCCATGCAATGCCAGCAGATATCCCAAATAGTCCCGACCCAGAAAAAAACCCGGCGGGGTCAGGCGTTCCGGCAGATAGACCAGGTCGCAGCGGGCCGCCACGTGCTCATGGGGAATACCAAATATCCGGATCTCCCCCTGATCCAGGGGCAGGAGATCCAGCATTCCCTTGAACAAAGTGGTTTTTCCGGCTCCGTTGATCCCCACCAGGGCAAAAAACTCCCCGGCACGCACGGTCAAATCCACACCGGTCAAAACCGGAGAGGCACGATAGCATTGATGGACAGATCGAAAGGAGAGGGCGACTTCGGTCATCAGCCCACCTGTTGCCTAGTGCGTGCTCTTTTACAACTGTTCAATCGCCAGACGTTTTCCCGGATTCTTGGTGTGCCAACGTCCGCAGGCGTTCGTTCAGAAAACGTATTTCAGCAGGGCTCGTCACCTCGCCACTGGACAAAAGCCCCCCAATCAGCAAGCGAGTGCCCTCCAACTCCCCCATCTCTTCCAACACCACCCATTCCATCTGCCTAGCCCAGGAAGGAACCTTGCCGGGGGTGGTCCGCGCGCGGATTGCGCGGGCGTAGGTCAGGGCCAAAGGGAGATCCTGCAAGCGGTGTCTGGCGAGGAGGGCCGCATGGGCCAACCACGGCCAGCGCCGATCGGGATCCACGGCAAACTGTCGGCTGATATAGGCCAGCATCTGCCGTTGTTTGACCGGATCCTCCGTCTCGGCATAACGCCGCGCAGCCATTTGCAGGGGATATTGCCCTTTCGGATCCAGAGTCAGTATGCCGTCCAGCCAGGCCTCCACCCGCTGGAAATTCCGATCCCGGAGGGGGACGCTTTCCCCAGGCTGATATTCGCAGGCCTGCAACCAGAGCGTGGAGAGCCTGGCCATGGCCACAGGTTCTCCCAAACTGGCCCATCTCCATACGGCGATGGGAGGAGGAGCAGGCAGCGGCTCGCCCAGGGTGGTGGCGGATTGTTGCATGCGGCCATGCCAGAAAATGTGCAACCCCACCATCAACCCCATCAATCCGGTCACCAGGCAAAGCCCCCGGCGGGGAGCTCGCGTACAGCACCGGAGCGCGACCACGCCCCCGGTCCCGATCAGACGACGGGGATCTTGTTGGTGACAATATCCCGGATCGTGTCGATTTTGGTTTTGTCCGACAATCGGGCATCCGCAATCACATTCAGGATG
>JADGCE010000008.1:15961-27023 GCA_015229095.1 Magnetococcales bacterium
TTTTTGGCGATCATGTAGCCTCCCGCGATCCCCAATGCCAGCAACACCCAGGGGTTGAGGCTGCCCAGGCTGAAGCCCAACACCTTGCCGGACAACAGGCCGGCCGGCACACTGCTGGCACCCGCCGAGGTGACAACCATCTGGCCTGCTCCGACTCCGGCGGCTTGACCAGTCGCCGCAACACCGGCACCGACGGCCTTGGCTCCGCCCAACCCTTGGGCCATGGCCTCAAACTTGACCACACCCGGCCCCACGATGGTGGCTTTTTCACCCGCCATCAACATTTTTGCAATCTCTATGGGCATGACAAAACATCTCCTCAATGCGTGTTGAATGGTGGGACAAGGGGGCCGGTTGGCCACGGTTGCCCCGGTCGTTTACAAATGGTCTCGAATCAATAACTCTGCAATTTGTACCGCATTCAAGGCGGCTCCCTTGCGCAGATTGTCCGCCACCACCCACAGATTGAGGCCATGCTCGACACTCTCATCTGCCCGAATCCGGGAGACATAGGTGGCATCCTTGCCGGCTGCTTCTCTGGGGGTCATGTAGAGCAGCTGAGCAGGGTCATCCACCACCTGGACACCCGGAGCGCGGGAGAGGATCTCCCGCGCCTGGGCCGGTGTCAATGGGCGCTCAAACTCCAGGGTAACGGACTCCGAATGGCTGTTGAAGACAGGCACCCGCACCGCTGTCGCCGTCACACGGATGGCGGGGTCGAGAATTTTTTTCGTCTCGTGTACCATCTTCATCTCTTCTTTGGTGTAACCGTTGTCAAGGAAAACGTCAATATGGGGGATCAGGTTGAAAGCGATCTCCTTGGCGAATTTTTTGGGAGGCACCCGCAACGTGGTGGCATAGATGGCCCTGGTCTGCTCGAACAGTTCATCCATGGCCTCTTTCCCGGCCCCGGAAACCGCCTGGTAGGTGGAAACCACGACCCGCCGAATGCCAGCCGCTTCATGCAGAGGTTTCAAGGCCACCACCAACTGGATGGTTGAACAGTTGGGATTGGCAATGATGCCCCGATGGGTATACTGGGCGATGGCCTCAGGGTTGACCTCAGGAACCACCAATGGCACCTCCGGGTCCATACGGAAAAAGGAGGTGTTGTCGATCACCACACACCCGGCCGCAGCGGCCTTGGGCGCATAGACGCTGGAGACCTTGGCGCCGGGGGAAAAGAGTCCGATCTGGACGCCGGAAAAATCAAAGGTGGCCAGATCCCGCACCACTACCTCCCGACCGCAAAAGGGAAGAACGCTGCCTGCCGATCGCTCGGAGGCCAGCAAAAAAATCTCCTTGATGGGAAATTGACGCTCCTCCAGAATGCTCAGGATTTCCCGGCCCACATTCCCGGTGGCACCCACCACTGCGACATTGAATTGTTTGACTTCTGCTGAAGACATGGCCATTCCTTCAAGATAAAGAGTCTGACAGCGCGGCCAATACGGCATCACCCATGGCCACAGTTCCCACCGTTTGACTGCCTGGTTGGGCGATGTCCGGGGTTCGCAAACCCTGTTCCAGGACATGATCCACCGCCGCCTCCAACCGTTCTCCCAGATGGGGCAAGCCCAGGGAGTGACGGAACATCATCGCCACCGACAGCAACGTCGCCAGCGGGTTGGCGACGCCCTGACCGGCGATATCCGGCGCCGACCCATGGATCGGCTCATAGAGGGCATAACGCTCTCCCAGCGAGGCCGAGGGCAACATGCCGATGGAACCGGTCAACATGCTGGCCTCGTCGGAAAGAATATCGCCGAACATGTTGGTGGTCACGATCACGTCAAACTGGCGCGGATTGCGGATCAACTGCATGGCGGCATTGTCCACATACATGTGGCTCAAGGCCACCTCGGGAAACTCCCTGCCCACCTTGATGACCACCTCGCGCCACAATTCGGTGGATTCCAGGACGTTGGCCTTGTCCACCGAACAGAGTTTTTTCCGGCGACCTGCGGCGATTTTGAAGGCGGCCCGGGCGATACGCTCGATTTCGTGGGTGGTATAGACCAGGGTGTTCACCCCCCGCTTTTCGCCGTTGGCCAAGGTTTCCACACCCCTGGGCTGGCCAAAATAGATGCCGGAAGAGAGCTCACGCACCACCATGATATCGGTCCCCTCCACCACCTCCCGTTTCAGCGTGGAAGCCTCCACCAACTGGGAAAAGAGGCGGGCGGGACGCAAATTACAGTAAAGGTCCAGCGCCTTGCGAATACCCAGCAGCCCCTTTTCCGGTCGCACCGCGATGGGCAGGGGCTCCCATTTGGGTCCACCCACGGCTCCCAGCAGCACGGCATCGGCCTGTTTGGCCTGGGTCAAGGTCTCTTCCGGCAGGGGGTTGCCGGTCTGGTCGTAGGCAGCGCCACCGATCAGAGCCTCCGGCATGGTAAGGGAGGCGTAGCCCTGATCGACCAGCCATGTCAATATCTTGCGCGCTTCCGCGACAATTTCCGGGCCGATACCATCGCCTGGCAACAATAAAACGCTCTTTTTGGGTGGCATGCTCAAACTCCCTGCGGTAAAAACGCCCAGGGAGCCGCCTGGCGTCTTTGTTGTTCATAGTGCTCAATGTCCGACACATGCTGCAAAGTCAGGCCAATATCGTCCAGGCCGTGCAGGAGGCAATGCCGGCGGAAGGGATCCAGGGTAAAGGAGATCCTCTCCCCTGCGGCGGTGGTCACGCTCTGTGCTTCCAGATCCACGCTCAGGGTATAGCCATCCGTGGCCTGACATGCCTGGAACAACCGTTCCACCTCGGTTGCCGTCAGAACCAGAGGCAGGATGCCGTTTTTGAAACAGTTGTTGTAAAAAATGTCGGCAAAACTGGGGGCGATGATCACCCGGATGCCATAATCCAGCAATGCCCAGGGGGCATGCTCCCGACTGGAGCCACAGCCAAAATTGTCCCGCGCCAACAGGATGGCAGCCCCCTGATAGCGGGGCTGGTTGAGCACAAAGGCGTTGTTCAAGGGACGCCCTGCGCAGGATTGTCCCGGCTCGCCCCGGTCCAGATAACGCCATTCGTCGAACAGGTTGGGACCAAAGCCGCTACGCTGAATGGATTTCAAAAACTGCTTCGGGATGATGGCATCCGTATCCACATTGGCCCGGTCCAGGGGAAGCACCAGAGCGGTCAACTGTTTGAAAGGCTGCATGAGAGTAGACTCCTCGAATTTCAAGATGCGGCCACGGCATGGGCGCGAATATCCACAAACCGTCCGGCCACAGCCGCCGCAGCGGCCATGGCCGGACTGACCAGATGGGTGCGTCCCCCCGGACCTTGACGGCCCTCAAAATTGCGGTTGGATGTGGAGGCACAGCGCTCTCCCGGGGAAAGGGTGTCGGCATTCATGGCCAGACACATGGAACAGCCGGGGGCACGCCACTCAAACCCCGCCTCCTTGAAAAGACGATCCAGCCCTTCCGCCTCCGCCTGCTGTTTGACCAGGCCTGTGCCGGGCACCACCAGGGCCTGTTTGATGCGCGGTGCCACCTTTTTGCCTGCCACCTGGGCAGCGGCCAGGCGCAAATCCTCGATGCGGCCATTGGTGCAGGAGCCGATAAACACCACATCCAGCGGGATATCCTGCACGGCGGTCCCCGGTTGCAAATCCATGTAAGCCAGGGCCTTTTCCATGGAATCCCGCCGCACCGGGTTGGCCTCGCGGGCCGGATCCGGAATGGCGTCATCGATGGCGATGGTCATCTCCGGAGAGGTTCCCCAGGAGACCTGAGGGGCAATCCGGTCGGCGGCAAAGCTCCGGCTGGCATCATAATGGGCGCCGGGATCGGCTTGCAGTGCCTGCCAGGCGGTCACGGCCTGCTGCCATTGTTCCCCCCGGGGAGCCATGGGGCGACCGTGCAAATAGGCGATGGTCTTTTCATCGACGGCCACCAGCCCGGCCCGGGCACCGGCCTCAATGGCCATGTTGCACAGTGTCATGCGCCCTTCCATGGAGAGGGCGCGAATCGCCGAACCGGTAAACTCCAGGACGTGGCCGGTTCCCCCGGCGGTCCCTATCTGGCTGATGATGTACAGAATCAGATCTTTGGCGGTCACCCCGGCGGCCAGCTCTCCCGTCACCTGGATCTGCAAGGTTTTGGGCTTTTTTTGCGGCAACGTCTGTGTGGCCAGGACATGTTCCACCTCGGAGGTGCCGATGCCGAAGGCCAGGGCCGCCAGGGCCCCATGGGTGGCGGTATGCGAATCTCCACACACCACGGTCAAGCCCGGCAGGATCAGCCCCTGTTCCGGCGCCATCACATGCACCACCCCCTGGCGGATATCTCCCATGCCAAACTGGCGGATATGGAAGGCGCGGCAGTTGTTGTCCAGGGTTTCCACCTGCAGGCGGGCGATGGGATCGGTAATGCCCTGCTCCAGATGTTGGGTGGGCACGTTGTGATCGGGAACGGCAAAGGTGGCCTCCGGGCGATAGACGGCACGGCCCGCCAGACGCAGCCCCTCAAAGGCCTGGGGGCTGGTCACTTCATGGACCAAATGCCGGTCAATATAGAGCAAACTGGTGCCATCGGCATCGGTGCGGATGACGTGGGCATCCCATATCTTGTCAAACAAGGTTTGTGGCTTCATAGGGAGCTCCTTCGTAACATGTGCCAGACGACGCCAAAGGCGCGCCCACTTCCCACCCCGGCGGCATTGTAATCCCACACAATGTTCCAGACAAGTCTTTTACGCCATGGCGGCCTGCGGATCGTGATCTACGGCTCAACCGCGACAATGCGCCCCTCGACCTGCGGAGAAACGGTGCCCTGTTGGTTGAGAAAATCCATGACAACCGTGGAGAGGGGACGACCTGCCTCCGCCGTGAGCAACCGCTTGGCCGTCACCAGCATGCGGTAGCCATCCCCCCCCCTGGCCAGATAGTCGTTGGTGCCCAGGCGATAGATCCGCGTACCCAGGCGCTGCAGGGCTTGATTGCCCACGGAGAGCTTCAGTATCCGGTTGCCGACCGGGCGGCGGGGGTCATAGGTGAAAGAGAGGCCGGCGACCTGGGGAAAACGTCCCTGCCCTTGCCCCGGCATGGCGACACCATGTTCCAGGGCTTCCCAGAGGGTCTGTTCAGAGAGTTCCAACAGAATGACCGTATTGCCGAAGGGGGATTCCCGGGCAATATCGCCATAGGTCAACGGGCTGCCCGCCGGGTAGAGACGGTTGCCCCGCAAACTGCCCCCGTTGAGGAGCGCGGCATCCGCACGGGTCTCCTTCTGGATGGCATCGGCGAACAGATTGCCCATGGAGCTCTCCTTTTCCCGCACGGTGCTCTCCCGACTGTCCAGTTCCGTGGCGGTTTTTCCGACAACCCGGCTTAAATGACCCTGCAGACGCTCATCCACCGCCTCCACCCGTTTTTGCAGGGTGGGGTGGGGCGGGGTGCGGAAGGTGGAAAGCTGATGGAGGTTGGCAACGATGCGGCGTTTGCCCTTTTCCCCCGGTTCCGGCAGGAGAACGGTCAGATCCGCCACAGCCAGGGAGTTGCCATCTGCGGCGGATTTCAAGATCAACGTTTTTGCCACCTCCCGCACAACCCTGTCGTGATCATGGCCACCCAGGATGACATCCAAATCCTGCACCCCCCTGGCCAACGCCTCATCTTCCGCCAGGGATTGGTGGGTCAGGGCGATGATCACTTCGGCCCCCTGTTGTTTCAGTTGGGGAATCCACTCTTTGGCCGTGGCGATGGGGTCGGAGAGGGTGACCTGCCCCTCCAGACTGGCCAGTGTCGCCGTAGACTGGGTCAACAGGCCGATAAACCCCACCTTGACCCCGTTGATTTCCCGCATGGCGGTCAGATGGGTGCCTGGAAAAGGCTGGCCGTCTGCCTGCCGGAGATTGGAGGCCAGCCAGGGAAAACGGGATTCCTGGATGCGGGTGGTCAGCACCTGGGTGCCAAAATCAAACTCATGATTGCCCAATACGGCCAGATCGATCTCCAGGGTATTGCACAGAGCGAGCATCTCTTGGCCCTGGGTCAGGTGGGAGAGCAGGGAGGGGGAGAGCATATCCCCCCCAAAGGTGAGCAGGGCATGGGGAGACCGACGCCGTTCCTGCTCGATCAAGGTCATCAACGGGGCGACCCCGCCGATCTCCCGGATGGGAGCGATCTCATAAATATCGTTAAAGTGCAACAAAGTGATTTGAGCGAGCCGCTCTGCCCTGGCTGCCGTACCACCGAACAGCAGGCAGGCCAGGAACAGGAGGGCAAAAGCGGGTCGAACCCGGAAGCGGAGAGAGGGGAGCATGGGAAAATTTCCTGCAAGAGTACAATGGCCCGTGGCAACGGGGTCAGGCACTGCGCCGATCAAACCAGCCGATTGCGGCACGGAAGAGCCGGAACAGCTGATCGGCCACCACCCCTGCGACAAAGGCGAGCAGGGAGGCCCCGTAGAGATCCAGTGAGAGCCGGATGCCGCCCCCTTGACCCGGCATGAACAGCCCCTGGCCACCCTTGACGGTCAGATAGACAAGAAACCCCATCACCAGCCCGGAGATGAGATGGCGCAACAAAACGGGTGCGGCGGGCCCTTTTCTGAAATAGCAGGAGAGGGAACCAATCATGCTTGAAAAAATCAGAGAGAGGGCCATCAGGGCGTTGGAGCTGTAGTTGCAGATAAAGCCAAAAAAGAGATCGTTGAAATGGTCGATGGAGAGGGAAATATCCCGCAGAGAGGCCAGGAAGGGAAATTTTTCCTGGAGCTTGCTCTTGTTGACCGCAGACTCCCCCTGCAGAATGGAGGAGAGGGTGGAACGCCCCTGGGGTTCCTTGGCTTTCAGGATCACCAAATCCCGGAAAGAGAAGGTATCATTTTCCAGTGGAATCGCTCCGTTGGCGATGATGGAGCGGGCAGCCTCCCGGAACTTTTCCAGGGTATGCAACTCGGCGAGGGCCGCCGATTTGGTTTTTTGCAGCGTCTCCGGTTTGGACGGACTCTTGTCCAGTTCGGCCAGGGAGGCGCGTTGTTGGAGGATCTCCTGTTCGATCTGGGCGAGAAAGGTCACCCGGCCCAAAACCTCAAAGGTGGAGATGACGGTCGCCGGAACCAAGATCAACAGCATGATCAATACCATCCAATAGACAAACAGATCCGCAGCCTTGGAGGTTCCCCGTTCCCCCTCGGTGGCCACCTCTTCCGACGGCTGGCTGGAGTCTGCGGCAGACTCCTGCGGTTGACTCTCCTCCCTGTCCAGGTTGTCCCAATCGGGCTCTTCGCCACGGGGGTCCGCAGGGAGGGTGTCAGGGGAAAACTCCTGGTTTTTTTTATCCTTTTTCCAGCGTTGCAGCCAATCACGCATCTGTTCGCTCTCCTGGATCAGCGGTTCCAATGACAGGGGCCACCGCACAAAAAACGGACCGTACCGGCAACAGGTGTGGTCTGTACCGGGGGTGATAGTGCCAGACAGGGAAAAGGGAAGTCAATTTATAAATGGGCGGCAGCGACTTTTGCGTGCACGCGCCATAAAAAATTTTCAAAAAGTTTGTTTTGTGATAGCCTGAAGCTGGTTCACAGAATCTGGAGGAGACAACCATGACATCCATTCCGAAAAAAAATCGGCATCCTCCGGTCGAGGAGCTGCGTGTACGGGCCCAGCAGGGCGATGCAGCCGCGCAGTTGCAGTTGGCAATCTGCTACAGCGATGGCCGGGGGATACCCCAGGATGGTGCCGAAGCCCTGCACTGGGGGCGACAGGCAGCCGAACAGGGCCTGCTGGAGGCACAACTCTTCCTGGGGGATCTGTACAGCGATGGGGAGGGAATTCCCCGGTCGAGCGAACAGGCCCTGTTCTGGTATCGGCAAGCCGCCGAGCAAGGCCAGGCGGAGCATCAGCTCTTTGTGGGCCACATCTATTACAACGGCCAGGGGGTTGCCCAGGATTATGAGGAGGCGGCCCACTGGTATCGCAAGGCCGCCCAGCAGGGGGAGGCCGACGCCCAATTCAGCCTGGGTCAATTATACCGCCATGGCCAGGGCGTTCCCAAAAATGAGCGGGAGGCTGCCGTCTGGTTCGGCAAGGCGGCTGAACAGGGCCATGCGGCGGCCCTCTCCGCCCTGGACACCCTGTATGCCAGCGGTACCGATCTGTTCCAGAACGATGCCGAACGGTTTGCCTGGTATCGTCGGATCGCCGGACAGGGCCATGCGGCGGCCCAGACCCAGTTGGGCCTGCTGTATGCCACCGGGCGGGGGGTGGCAGAGAGTATGGCAGAGGCGGTGTTTTGGTATCACAAAGCGGCGGAGCAACGGGATCTCCAGGCCCAATTTTATCTGGGGCAGGCCTATGGCAGCGGCCAGGGGCTCCCCCTGGATGCACGGGAATCCCTCACCTGGTATCGCAGAGCGGCAGATGCCGGCCACGCCGAGGCGCAATACACCCTGGCCACCTTTTACCGCAAAGGTCAGTGGGGGTTAGGTCAGGATGATCGGCAGGCGGTCCTGTGGTATCGCAAAGCGGCGGAGCAGGGCCATGGGGGCGCCCAAAGCAGTCTGGCGGCCCGCTATGCGGAGGGGCAGGGGGTCGAGCAGGATTATCAGGCCGCCCTGCACTGGTATCGCCAGGCGGCCGAACAGGGCCACGCCCACGCCCAAAACAATTTAGGCAATCTGTACCGCAGTGGCAAAGGGGTGGAAAGAGCGGACGAAGAGGCGGTGTTTTGGTATCGGAAAGCGGCGGAGCAGGGCCACGCCATTGCCCAGAACAATCTGGGCAACTGCTATGCCGCTGGCACGGGGGTGGCCCAGGATGACAAGGAGGCGGTCTTCTGGTATCGCAAGGCGGCCAGCCAGGGCCATCGGGGGGCGCAGTATGCGATGGGTGTGCATTGTCAGCAGGGGCGAGGCCTTCCCCAGGAATATCGGGAGGCACTCTCCTGGTATCGCAAATCTGCAGAACAGGGCAACGGGATGGCGCAACTGCAACTGGGTCTGTTGCATGTCAGCGGGGAGGGAATCGCTCAGGATTATGCCGAAGCGGCCCGCTATTTTCGCCAGGGGGCCGAGGCCGGCAACCTGGATGCCCAATACCAGCTCAGCCTCCTCTACTGGGCAGGGCTGGGTGTCAACCCGGATGACAAACAGGCCCAATTGTTGTGTCGCCACGCAGCCAAACAGGGTCTCCCTGCCGCCCAGTACACGTTGGGCAGCCGCCTCTCCCGTGGTCAGGGGCTGCCCCAGGATGATAAAGAGGCCCTTTTCTGGTTGCGCAAGGCGGCCGCGCAGGGGCACGCCCAGGCCCAGAACAGCCTGGGTGACCTCTATCGGGATGGGCGAGGGGTGAGTGCCGATGTCGGAGAGGCGGTCAACTGGTATCGCAGATCGGCGGAACAGGGGGAGGCGGAGGCCCAGAACAATCTGGGCAATCTGTATGCCTATGGGGATGGGGTTCCCCAGGATGAGCGGGAGGCTGTCCGTTATTATCAGCAGGCGGCCGCCCAGGGGCATGCCGAAGCCCAAAACAATCTCGGCACCCTGTACGGGGATGAGCAGAGTGCGTTGTATGACCCCGTCGCTGCCCATATGTGGTATGCGTTGGCGACCATGCACGGGGACAAAAGGTCTGCCAAAGAGCGGGATAAACTGGCCAGCAAGATGACCCGCACCCAGCTGACCGAGGCCCAACGCCAGGCGCGGGGGTGGGTGGAAAAACGCTCCAGCCAGTGATTTTGCATGCCATTTCATAGGATAACCAATAAGCTCGGGGGATCAAGATGCATCGTTTTATGTGGCGTGTCATGCTGTTATTATCTGTGTTGCCGGTTGTGTCTGGGACAGGATGGGGCGATACGGTACCGACTACCCTGAAAGGGCCACCCTTTTCCGATCCTGACGTGGTGATTGACAAACCGGAATCGTGGCGTCAGCAACCCATCCGCTATCGGGCCCAGGAGTCCGGGGCCGAGGTGGTGCTTTTGCTGGATCAGAATATCTATCCCGGCCTGTTGCCTCTGGTGCAGGAGTATGCCAAGAAACATCCGCTCAACGTCTCGGTGCGGGAAGGCACCTGCGGGCCGGCAGCGGAGGGTATCAACCGCAAAGAGGTCGACATCGGCGGTTCCTGCTGCCCGGCGGCCAGGGAGGATCGTCTGCCGGGTTTGCGTTGGCATACCGTCGGCATCTCCCCCATGGCCATGCTGGTTCCGGCGGCTGATCCTGTGGAGGAACTCACCTCCGAGCAGGTGCGCGCCATCTACCAGGGCAAGTTGACCCGTTGGTCCCAGATATCCGCCGTGGGGGAAAAATTTCCCAAAGATCTGCCCATCCGGCCCGTGACCCGTCTGCATTGCAAGTTTCGACCGGGGCACTGGCGGTTGATTCTGGACAATGAGGAGTTGTTTGGACCGCGCGTCAACGAGGTGGGCACCATTCTCGACATGGTGGTCAGCGTTGCCAGAAACCGGGGCAGCCTCGGTTATGTGGAAAATTGGCAGATTGTCAACGATCCCAAACACAAAGGCATGGTCAAGCCCATTCGGATCGACGGCCAGGATCCCCGCGATCCCGAGGCTCTCAAGGCGGGTCGTTATCCCTTTTACTGGGTGTACAATATCTCCACCTGGAGTGCGGACAATACCGTCAACCCCAAGGCCCAGCAACTGGTGCGCTATCTCCTGGACAATGCGGATCGCATCGACCCGGCCTTGCAACTGGTTTCCTCCGCCGAGTTGAAAAAACGGGGTTGGAAGTTCAAAGAGGACGAGTTGGTGGGGGAGCCCTGACGGTGGCATGGGGAAGGATGCCCCGCACCCTCTGGCCCAGGATCTGGCGACGCACCTCGTTGACCGCCAAGGCGGTTGGGGTGGCACTCCTGCTGGGGGGGGTGTTCTGGGTGAGCACCGATCTGTGGCAGAGCGCACAGGTCGAGGCTATTGTTCACCAAAAATTGCTGAATGATCTGGAGATCCAGGCGCAGCGGGATCGTACCCTGTTTGACGAGTATGTACGCCAACAAGAGCAGACGGTGCGTCTGCTCTCCTATCATGCCCCCCTGATCCATCATGTCGAACGCCAGAAGGAGGCCTGGGCGGCCGATCCCGGT
>JADGCE010000008.1:27123-42587 GCA_015229095.1 Magnetococcales bacterium
CCCCCTGATCCATCATGTCGAACGCCAGAAGGAGGCCTGGGCGGCCGATCCCGGTCTGACCACCCGATGGGTCGGCGATCAGCGCCCCCCCTGGTTGCCGCCCCGTTCGGTCATCCGGGGCTTGATCGCCGCACCCTACATTGCCCTGCTGGATGGGCAACGACGGGTGCGGGAGATCTTTTTTCGGGAGGAGGCACTGGCTCCCCTGCCCGGAGCCTGTCTGACGCAGGCACTGCCCGAACTGTTGATGGAAAAAGAGCACAACCATGTCGTGACCGATGCCAGCGGCACCGTCTATCTGGTTTCCATAGCCGCCCTGCAGGAGGAGCGTTCTGACGCCTCTCCCGGTGCTTATCTGGCCCTGATCGCCCCTCTGGATAATGCATTTCTCTCCATTTTTCACATCAGGACAGAGACCAACAGCATCGTGGCCCTGCTCCATGGTGAAACCGATCGGGTGTTTGCCAGCAATCAACCGGAGGAAGTTTCCATAGGCATGTCGATGGAACAGTTGGCTGGCCGGCATATGATCTTTGGCAAACGATTTCTGGATTACAATTTTGTGGTGGATGTGCCTATTCATTTTGCCACCCTGGTCCCGCTGTCGGAAATTTCCCGGATCAGCGACGCCATTGTCTCTGCCGAACGTCAGCAACGGGCCATGGGATATGCGGTTTTGGCGAGTGTCTCCCTGCTGTTGGTTTTTCTGATTGCGCGGAGTGTGCAACACTTTGCGGAAACGATGGTTGAAACGGCGACCGATGTGCTGGGCCTGCAAAAACAACGTTTTGCCAAAGGGGATCAACTGCTCATCGTGCGGGAGCAGTTTCAATGGATGACCCAGGAGATCGTGCGGGTCCGGCAGCAGGAGGAGGGTCGCCAGCGGGAGTTGCAATCGGCCAACGACGCCTTGCGCCACTCCCTGGTGATGATCAAACGGACCCAATCCCAATTGGTGGAGGCGGAAAAGATGGCCTCCCTGGGCAGCTTGGTGGCAGGGGTGGCCCACGAAATCAATACGCCGGTGGGCACGGCCATGACGGCGGCCTCTTTCCTGGCGCAAAAATGCCAGGAATCTGCCAACCAGTTTGCGGTAGGGACGCTGCGCAAATCCACCTTGGAAGAGTTTTATCGGGATGCCAATGAGGCCACGCAGATGATATTCAGCAATCTGCAGCGGGCTGCCGAACTGATCCGCAGTTTCAAGCAGGTGGCGGTGGACCGCACCACAGAGGAGCGGCGTCTCTTCCCGGTCCGGGAGTATATCCATCATGTGTTGCTCAGCCTTCGTCCGCATTTGAAACAGACCCGGCATACGGTCACCGTGCTGTGTGAACCCACCCTGGAAATCCGCAGCTATCCCGGTGTCTTGTCACAAATCATCAGCAATTTGCTGCTGAATTCCCTGACGCACGCTTTCCGGGAGCACGAGGAGGGAAAAATAATTTTCCAGGTGATGGAAAGAGAGGGTGACATACTGTTGCGATACTCCGATAATGGTTGCGGGATGGAGGAGGTGGATCGGGCGCGGGTTTTTGAACCCTTCTTTACCACCGCCCGTCGGCGCGGAGGCAGCGGCTTGGGGATGTATATCGTTTTCAACCTTGTTGCACAGAGTCTGCAAGGTCGCATCCGCTGTGAGAGCGCCCCCGGTCAGGGCACCACCTTTGAGATCGAAATTCCCACACGACCCCAGCCAACGGAGAGTTAGTCCACCATGCCGGAAAACGATGCCATCGCGTTTGCATCGGAAGGGGAAGCGGATGCCAACACCACCCCCTGCCAGAGTCCCCCTCCGCCGTGGAAAATCCTGGTTATCGACGACGATGCGGATGTCCATACCCTGACCCAAATGGTGCTGCGGGGATATCAGTTTCAGGGGCGCGGGTTGCAGTTTTTCTTTGGCTGCTCCGGGGCGGAGGCCAAAACGCTGATGGCGGCCCATCCCGATACCGCCGTCCTGTTGCTGGATGTGGTCATGGAACGGGATGGATCGGGGTTGGAAGCGGTGCAGTTTATCCGCAATACCTTGAAAAATCAGTTTGTGCGCATCATTCTCCGCACCGGTCAACCGGGACTGGCTCCGGAACAAAAGGTGATCGTGGCCTATGACATCAACGACTACAAGGAAAAGACCGAACTCACGGCCCAAAAATTGATCACCGTCGTCACCGCCGCCCTGCGGGCCTACCGGGATCTGCGCATTATCGAGGAAAATCGGCGCGGCCTGGAAAAAATCATCCATGCCACCCAAACCCTCTTTGAACCCCAATCCCTCAAGCAGTTGGCAACCGGGGTTCTCATCCAGTTGGTCGCCCTGTTGGGTCTGGAGGGGGGCGCCCTGTATGTGCAGCCCTCCGGTTTTGCCGCCGCCGATACCCCGATCAGCCAGGAACCGCTGACCCTGTACGCAGGGACCGGCTCCTATGAGGGGTTGATCGGCCAGACCGTTCGGGAGGCTTCGGATCCCCATACCGTGCTTCTGGTGGAGAAAGCGTTGCGCGACGCGACCGGTTTTTGCGAAGGAAACTGTTATGTGGGCTATTTCCGCACCAGGGCCGGTTCCACCAACCTGCTGTTTCTGCAGGGCAGCAAGATGCTGACCGCCGTCGATCAAACACTGATCGACATTTTTTCCGTCAACATCGCCCAGGCCTTCGATCATGCCTATCGGAACCAGGAGCGACTGGATGCCCAGCAGGCCTTGGCCTACTCTCTGGGCAGTGTCGTTGATGCCCATTCGGACAACGCCGAAGGTCATCTGCGCCGGGTGGCCGACAGTGCCCGTCTGCTGGCCCAAAAGGCGGGCCTGCCGGAGGAGGAGGTGGAGTTGCTATGGTTGGCTGCTCCCTTGCACGATTTGGGCAAGATCGCCATTCCCAACCTGATTCTCACCAAGAAGGACAAACTGACCCCGGAAGAGTGGGCCATCATGCAGGCCCATACTGCCGTGGGTGCCCGCTTGCTGAAAAATGGCAATCATCGCATTTTGCAGGTGGGTGCCAGCATCGCCGAATTGCATCACGAACGGTGGGATGGCCAGGGGTATCCCCATGGCCTGGCGGGTACGGATATTCCGATTTTTGCACGTATCACCGCGCTGGTCGATGTGTTTGACGTGCTGTGTCATGATCGTTGCTATGGCCAGGCATGGGAAATTGCAAGAGTTGTTGATTTTATTGGCAAAGAGAGCGGCAAACATTTTGATCCCCAACTGGTGGAGCTGCTGTTGGCCCATCTGGCGGAATTTCAGGCCATCCAGTTGGCCTTGCCCAATCCCGTCGTTTGAATGGTTTTCCTTTCCTGACAAGAGGTATTGATCTTGATCCATGAACACGCTCTCCCATGATTCTGGTGCCCCTTTTTTCCCTGGGCTGTTTGTGGATATGCCATGGCTGGAGGCCCACCTCTCCGAGCCCGATCTGCGCATCGTGCAGATCGGTGGCGAGGAATATTTCCCCCAGTTTCACATTCCCGGGGCCTCCCTGCTCTCCTACCGGGATCTGGTAACGATCCGCCAGGGTGTGCCGGGTATGCGGGCCGATCCCGCAGCACTGGCCCCGTTGTTTGGCCAACAGGGCATCTCCCTCGATACTCCCGTGCTGGTTTATGACCTGGGGGGCGGCATGGATGCTGCCCGCGCTGCCTGGACCCTGATCTCCCTGGGACACCCTGCGGTGGCCCTTCTGGAGGGGGGGTTCGGCATCTGGTTTCGGGAAAAAAGGCCCATGCAGGCCACCTTCTCCCCCAGAGCTGCCCTCTCTTTGCATCTGCAGCCCAACCCGGCCTGGGAGGCGACAGCGGCGGAGGTATGGGCCGTTGCCCAGGGGCAGCAGGAGGCCCTCCTTCTGGATACCCGCACCCCGCAGGAATATCTGGGGCAAAACAGCCGGGAGCCCCGGGGCCATATCGCCGGGGCCCGGCATTTTAATTGGCTGGATGCCCTGTGTGGTCTCCAGGATCCCCGGTTGTTGCCGGAAGAGTCGTTGCGCGCCCACTTTGCCCGTCTGGGGCTGGTGGATGCGCAGCAGGAGGTGATGCTTTACTGCGAAACGGCCCATCGGGCCTCCCATACCTGGGTGCTGTTGCGCCATCTGGGTTTCAACCGGGTGCGTTTGTATGATGGTTCCATGGCAGAGTGGCGGCTTTTGGGATATCCGGTGGTGGCGGGCCAGCTGCCCCGTTAGGGGGCGGTTTTCCACGGAATGCCGCCTGTATGAACGCTGTACCCTTTCAGGACACAAAACATGTTTGACACCCTCTCTGATCGTTTTGATGCCGTTTTCAAAAAACTGCGGGGGCGTGGCGCCCTCAGTGAACAAAACATTCAGGAGGCCATGCGGGAGGTGCGCATGGCACTGCTGGAGGCTGATGTGCATCTCAGTGTCGTCAAATCCTTTATCGCCACGGTGAATGAAAAGGCCGTCGGTCGGGAGGTTTTGGACTCTCTCACACCGGGTCAGCAGGTGATCCAGGTGGTTTATGAGGAGTTGGTGCACTTGATGGGGGAGAGCAACAGCCGCCTGAACTTATCTTCCCAGCCGCCGGCTGTGGTGATGATGGTCGGCCTGCAAGGTTCCGGCAAAACCACCACCACGGCCAAACTGGCCGGCTGGCTGCGGGAAAGAGAGCATAAAAAATGTTTGTTGGCCTCTCTGGATGTCTATCGTCCGGCGGCCATGGAGCAGTTGGCCACGGTGGGACAACAGGTCAAGGTGGCCACCCTGCCGATTCAAAGCGGCCAGCAACCTCTGGAGATCGCCCTGCGTGCCCTGGAGGCCGCCCGCAATGGGGGATATGATCTGCTGTTTCTGGACACCGCCGGACGGTTGCACATCAACGAGGCGTTGATGCAGGAGCTGAAAACGATCCGGGCGCGGATCAATCCGGTGGAAATTTTGCTGATTGCCGATGCCATGACCGGTCAGGATGCGGTGACCGTCGCCCGCAGCTTCAATGAACAGTTGGATGTGACCGGCGTCATTCTCACCAAAACCGACGGGGATGCCCGTGGGGGTGCGGCACTCTCCATCCGCCACGTGACGGGCAAGCCGATCAAATTTTTGGGAACCGGCGAGGCACTGGACCGTCTGGAACCTTTTCATCCGGAGCGGTTGGCCTCCCGCATCCTGGGCATGGGGGATGTCCTCACCCTGGTGGAAACCGCCATGGCCAAGGTGGATATGGCTGAGACGGCCAAACTGCACCAAAAACTGCAGACGGCCAGCTTTACCCTGGAAGATTTTTTGGCCCAGATGGCCCAGGTCAAAAAGATGGGCCCGCTCAGCGAACTGGTCAACATGATTCCCGGCTTCAAGCAGGCGACCAAAGGTCATGACATCACGGCCCATGGGGAAAAACAGCTCAAAAAAACAGAGGCCATCATCCTCTCCATGACGTTGCAGGAACGGCGCAAGCACACCCTGCTGAATGCCTCGCGCAAGCGCCGCATCGCCAAGGGGTCTGGAACAACCGTGCAGGATATCAATCAACTGTTGAAACAGTTTGCCGAGGCGCAAACCCTGATGAAACGCCTGGGTCGCCTGGGGCAGAAGGGGATGATGCGGGGCGGATTGCCCAGGCTGCCGGGGCGGCCTTTTTAGGCCGGGGCCGGGTGGTTCGCGTAGAGCAAAACTTGCACATCCGTTCCAGGTAGGTCATCCTGTCGGCGAGGAGCGTCGTTCAGAACGTTTTCCGGCAGGGGCTTGGCTTTTTGTGGAACGGGGGCCCATGCGGTCTATCACCCATAGCAAGGGAGGGAAAAATGTCCAATCCGATTCGCGTTGCTGTCTCAGGTGCTGCTGGTCAAATCGCGTACAGTCTGCTGTTTCGCATCGCCTCCGGGCAGTTGTTTGGCAAAGATCGTCCCGTCCATCTCAATCTGCTGGAAATTCCACCGGCCATGAACGCCCTGGCGGGGGTGGTCATGGAGTTGGAAGATTGTGCCTTTCCCACCCTGGCGGGGGTTACCCTCACCGATCAGGCGACGGTTGCCTTCGATGGGGTGCATTGGGCCCTGCTGATCGGTTCCCGCCCCCGGGGGCCCGGCATGGAGCGGGCCGACCTGATCCGCATCAATGGCCCGATCTTTGTCGGCCAGGGCCAGGCTCTGAATCGCAGTGCCGATGATGTGCGGGTGCTGGTGGTGGGCAATCCGTGCAATACCAACTGCCTGATCGCCATGAACAACAGCGATGTGCCCAACGAGCGTTTTGCCGCCATGATGCGCCTGGACCAAAACCGGGCCAGGACATTGCTGGCCCAAAAGGCCGGCACGCCTGTGACCGCCGTCTCCCGTCTGGTTGTTTGGGGCAACCATTCCAACCGCCAGTATCCCGATTTTGAAAATGCCCGGATCAACGGGCGCGCCGTCACGGAGGTGATTGGGGATCGGGCATGGTTGCAGGAGACTTTTGTCAGCACCGTGCAGGAGCGGGGTGCCGCTGTCATCAAGGCCCGTGGTCTTTCCAGTGCCGCATCGGCGGCCAATGCGGCGTTGGATCATGTAACCGCCATGATCCAGCCCACGGCGGATCAGGAGTGCTTTTCCGCCGCCGTTCGCTCCGCAGGGGCCTATGGGGTGGATCCGGGGTTGATCTTTGGCCTGCCCCTGCGCACCCTTGCCGATGGCAGCCAGGAGGTAGTTGAAGGGTTGACCCTCTCCCCCTGGGCGCAACAACGTTTTGATGCCGTGCTGAACGAGTTGCGTACCGAGCGTGACGTTGTCAAGGATCTGTTGGCACAGTCGTAGTCGGGTCGGGCGGTTTCCTCTGGCATGGCAACCATGCCCCCAATCAACTCAGATTGCTGGGAGAGTCACATGAAGTTCGTCATATTTCTGGGGGATGGGATGAGTGACCGGCCTATGCAGGCGTTGCAGGGGGGCACACCTCTGATGGCGGCCCACACCCCCAACCTGGATCGCATGGTGCGGGATGGGGTGGGTGGATGGTCACGCAACACCCCGGAGGGTTTTTATCCCGGCAGCGATATCGCCAATCTGGGCGTGCTGGGGTATGATGTTTCCCAGAGCTATACCGGACGCAGCCCCCTGGAAGCGGCCGCCATGGGGGTGGTGCTGGGGGAGAGCGATGTGGCGTTCCGCTGCAACATGGTGACTTTGTCGGCAGATTATGCGGTGATGGAGGATTTTTCCGCCGGTCATATCAGCACGGCGGAGGCGGCCGAGCTGGTGGAGCATTTAAACAACCATCTGGGTTCCGAACAGTTTGTCTTTTATCCGGGGGTTGGTTACCGGCACCTGTTGGTGTGGAAACAGGGTCGGAATCAGGTGCAGTGTGTGGCCCCTCATGATATTGCTGATCAGGATATTGCCGGGCATCTGCCCCAGGGTCCGGATGGGGCGCCCATTGCGGGGTTGATGCAAGCCTCCTGGCCGCTGCTGGCGGAGCACCCGGTCAACCAGGAGCGGGCCCGGCGGGGTGAGAGGGTTGCCAACAGCATCTGGCTGTGGGGTCATGGCAAAAAACCGGAGCTGCAGCTGTTCCGGGATCGCTTTTCCCTGTCGGGGGGCATGATTTCGGCGGTGGATTTAATGCGTGGCATCGCCAAGCATATCGGCTTTGAGGTGATCCATGTGCCTGGGGCAACCGGCTGGATCGATACCAACTATGAGGGAAAGGCCCAGGCCTGTATGGAGGGACTGCGTCGTCACGACCTGATGTTTGTCCATGTCGAATCCCCGGACGAGGCGGGCCACGCAGGTCGACTGGATTATAAAATCCAGGCCATCGAGGATTTTGACCGGCGTCTGGTGGGGCCTGTGCTGACGGCTTTGGAATCCCAGGGGGGGTTCCGCGCCGTCGCCCTGCCGGATCATCCCACCCCGGTGGCCAGCAAAACCCACAACTCGGACCCGGTTCCCTTCGCCCTGTATGGCACCGGCATTCCGGCGGATCACAACACGGCCTATGACGAGAGGCTGTTGCAGACCGGCTCTTTGAGCTTTGACCCCGGCACGCGGATGATCCGCACGCTGCTGGGGCTGGATCGCTCGCCGGGCTGGCCCCCCCTGCACCCTCCGGAGGGAGGGGAGGGGCACATGGCACCCTAGGCAGTGCCCTGGGGTGTTGTTCAGGCGGTTGCAGGCGAGGCGGAGGTGCGCTCTGCGATCAGTTTGCGCAGTTGCCGCAGGGGCCGGTCCAACTGTTCGGCAGGGGTGTCGAGCAGGTAGAGATCCAGCCCGCCCGCATTGTCCACCGCGCGCAGGGTAGAGGTCAGCAGGGTCATGCGGATGAAGCGGTCCAGTGCCATGCTGTACAGGGAACGCTCCTGTATGTTCGGTAACCACCGGTGTTTGGTCTTGCGGTGGGAGTGTGAAACGTTGTTGCCGGTTTGGGGGGCTTTGCCGCCCAGGGTCGCTTTCCTGGCCATGATATCCGGTTCCTTTAAAGTCAGGGATGATTGTGCTGGATGATTTTCTAAAAACGCGCTATCCTATCTCAGTGTCTGTTCGTTCGTCAAGAACATGTTTACGAAAGGGGCTCTCCCAGGCTGCGCCTCCATGGGGGGCTCCTCTCGCACGCTGAATTTTCCGCCGGAGATATACAAGATCATGAGGGCAATTGACCCGACGCGGTGTATGGCCCAGTTGGTTCGCGAATACCCGCAACTGGCCCGCATTCTCTGGCAGCAGGGTATCGAATGTGCCGAGTGCATGGCGTCACAGGTGGACACCCTCTGGGATGTGGTGCGCATGTATCGGCTGGACATGGACCTCCTGCTGCAACAGGTAGAGGATGCCATGGGGGAAAAACCCTCCGGCGATGCTTCCCAGGGTTGATCCCTGCTGTCACTTTTACAAATCTGCTCCCTATTTTGCCGTGGTTGTGTCGGGTATAGATGGTTATGGACGTGAATCTTTTGTTGTCAAAGAGATGGATCCGCATCGGGATGCTGGCGGGTTTGGTCGTCTCTGTTTTGGTCGCCTGTTTGGGGGGATGCATTTCGCCGGGTGCCAGCGATCCGCCCGAGGCGGAGGAGGGGGGGATGCTGACGGTGGGGCCCGTGGCCAGCGCACCCGGCCCGGCCTCTGTCGGCGCCTTTGATGCCGGGGTTGAGCATGGCCGGGAGTCCTACTATTACCTGCTGGGACAGTTGCTGTTGCGGGAGCGCAACTGGCATGAGGCCGAGCGCGCCCTGACGGAGGTGGCCCAGGCCGATGCCCAATCGCTGGAGGCGCGGCTGCTGGTGGCCCATTTGGCCACCCAACGGGGTGATCTGCAAAAAGCCATCCGTTTTTCGGAAGAGGCCATTGCCCTGGACAACCAGGATGAAAAATCCCGGCAATTGTTGGCCAGCCTGTTGACCGCCACGGGTGCATTCCAGCCCGCAGCCGAGCAGTATGAAGAGATTCTGAAAATCAATCCAGACCATGGAATGGCGCGTCTGCAGTTGGCGCAATTGTATGGCCGTCTCAAGCAGATGGATCAGGCCCGCAAGGCCCTGACCCCCCTGTTCAGCAAGCCTGCACAGGTTTGGAAGGCCCATTTGGCCCTGGGTCGGGCCTACGCCAACGTGCCGGATCTGGAAAATGCGGTGTTCCATTTTCGCAAAGCCTACCAGGCGGACCCGGAAAAGTTGGAGTCGGTTTTGGCCCTGGGGGCCGCTCTGCAAGAGCTGAAACGCCCCAAGGAGGCCGCTGCGGTCTACCGCAATTTTTTGGCCAGGCATCCGGGCAGTCAGGAAATTCACAGCCGCATGGGGCGGTTGCTGCTCAACAGCGACGATCCCGGTGCCGCCCTGTCCGAATTTCAAGCCATCAGCCAGATTGCCCCGGACAGCGTTCCGGCCCGTCTGGCCTCTGCGCTCATCCTGCTGAGCCAAAAACGCCATGAAGAGGCCTTGCAGGAGCTGCGTCTGGCAGAGGCAACCCAGCAGGATAACGGTCGTGTCTCCTACTATCTGGGCCAGGTGCTGGAGGCGTTGGACCGTTTCAAAGAGGCGGAGGAGTCCTATCAAAAGGTCACCGCCCATGAATCTTTTTACGACGATGCCCAGCTGCGTCTGGCCTTCCTGGAAGCAGACGGGGGACGTCGGGGCGAAGCCATTCGCCGGATCCAAACCCTGCTGGCCACCCATGCCGCTCCACCTTCTGGCAAAGCGGCGGCCACGCCCCCCAGTGCGGAAAAGATCAAGACCCAGACCACTCTGCTGACCGCATTGAGCATGCTGTTCATGCAGGAGGAAAAATATACCGACGTGGTGGAGATGGCCACCCGTGGTTTGACCCTGGACCCGGAACATGCCCGCTTGCGCTTCAATCGCGCCATCGCCTTTGATAAACTCGACCGCTGGCCGGAATCGGAGCAGGATTTGCAGGTGTATATCAAGCAAAACCCCAATGATGCCAGTGCGTTGAACTATCTCGGATACAGTTGGGCCGAGCGCAACGAGCGTTTGGAAGAGGCCCGCCAGTTGTTGGAGAGAGCGCTGCAACTCTCCCCCGGGGATGGCTTTATCACCGACAGTATGGGATGGGCCCTGTTTCGCTTGAACCGCCTGGATGATGCCCTGCTGCGCATGCGGGAGGCCGTGCGTCTGGAACCCAAAGATCCCACCATTCTGGAACATTTGGGGGATGTGTTACAGGCCCAGGGCAAGGCGGAGGAGGCCTTGGGTGTCTGGAAAAAAGCCCTGGAGTTGGATCCCAAGAACGAAAAATTGCAGAAAAAAATCGAGGCCCATGCCGACTCGCCCCCCCGCTGAGCCCCCCGTCGGTCGGGCAAGCCCCCCGCTTCTGAGGCCGTGCCTGCCCGTTGGCGCTCTTTTGCCGCCCCTGCTCATCCTGGCGTTCCTGGTCGGCGGTTGCGGCACCCTGCCGCCCCCGCAGGAGCCGACACCGCTCCCCGCCGTGGATCCCAAGCTGACCTGGGCGCGTTTTCACGCCGACCGCCAGCAGCGCCTGGCACGCCTGCACGATTGGCAGGTGGTCGGTGTCCTGGAGGTCAGCAACGAGCAGGGCAAACGGCGCTATCGCACGGAAATTCAGGGTCAGGCCACCCAGAGGGCCAAAGTGACCCTGTTGGGTCTTTTGCAGCAGGTGGTGGCCATCCTCCTGGCCGGTCCGGAGGAGATCCGGTTGGTGGATGCCGACAAGCAGCAGATTGTCGAGGTGCCGGCCAGCGCGGCGGGCCTGGATTATTTGCTGGGCCTCCCTCTGCAACCTGACGAGCTGTTTGAATCTTTGCTGGGTCTGGCGGACGCTTTGAGCGAGGCGGAGAGTGGCCTGCCCCATGGCTGGTGGAGCCGGCAGGGGGAGCTGCTGGTGCTGGAGCCTGGTCGCGGCTTGATCCAGGAGCGCTCCGGGCAGACCGAGGCGGGGGGTTCCTATCGGGTGGTTTACCAGTGGCCGGCGGCAGAGGCGGGGGAGACCCTGCCGATGCCCACCCAGGTGCATGTGACCCTGCTGCCCAGTGGGGCACAGGTCAAATATACGGCGCGCCAGTGGCAGTTGCCGGGGCACCCCTGGGCAGCAGACTGGTTTGCCCTCCCGGCATCGTCTGCGGGGTTTGTGGTGGAGCGACCGTTGCAGGCCAGACCTGTGCCGGAATAGGGAGGGGGGGTTGGTACGGCAATTTTTGGCACCGGCCAAGGTGAATCTGGCGTTGCGTATCGTGGGGCGTCGTGCCGACGGGTTTCATCTGCTCTGGACGGTGATGACCTTTTTTCCCCTGTATGATCTTTTGGAGATCGACACCCCTGCCGCCGATTTGCAGTTCACTTGCGATCCCCCGGTCACGGCGGTTGCGGAGGACAATCTGGTCTGGCGCGCCGCGCGTCTCCTGCAAGAGGCCAGCGGGACTGGGCAGGGTGCCCACCTGCATCTGCGCAAGGCCATCCCCCACGGGGCCGGTTTGGGGGGAGGCTCGTCGGATGCGGCCACAACCCTGCTGGCCCTCAACACCCTCTGGGGGTTGCATTGGCCCCTTCCCCCCCTGCTGGCGTTGGGGGAGCGGTTGGGTGCCGATGTCCCCCTCTTTTTGGGAGGCACGGCGGCCCTGGCCGAGGGCATCGGTGAGCGGCTCACCCCTCTGCCGCAACTGGCTGCGGCGGATTTGGTGCTCATCCATCCCGGTGTCTCCCTGAGCACCGCCGAGGTGTTTCGACACTGGCACCGCCACGCCCACCCGGAGAGCGGCGTGCCGCCCCCGCTGCTTCCCTCCTGTACGGAGACCCTTTTGCCTCTTCTGGTCAACGATCTGGAATCCACCGCCACCGCCCTGCAGCCGGTCATTGCGCAGCTGGCGGTCGCACTGCGGCAGCAGGGGGCCCTGGGCACCCTCATGTCCGGCAGTGGCTCATCCGTATGGGGACTTTTTGCCGGGGAGGGAGAGGCCCAGGCGGCTGCACAGGCGTTGCGACGCGCCCATCCGGAGTGGCAGATTTTTTGTGGACGCACTTTCAACCAACACCCCTTGGCCCGTGGCTGAAAATCTGCTATAACGCTTTCCGGATGATGGGCCGTCGCCAAGCGGTAAGGCCCCGGATTTTGATTCCGGTATCCCCAGGTTCGAATCCTGGCGGCCCAGCCATCTCTTCCCCCGCCTCTCCGATCGTGCCCGTCCTTTCCCTGTTTATCCCGGAGGAGGAGCCGCCGCCATGAGTACAACCGTTGACGTTGCCTTTGCGTTTGACACCCACAAATTTATCAAGCAGATGGTCGCCACCGGATTTACGGAGGAGCAGGCGGAGGTGCAGGTGCGTCTGCTCTCGGAGATCTTGCACACCCAGCTTTCCACCAAAGCGGATGTGGCCAAGGTGGATCTGCATGTGCTGGAACTCAAGCGGGATATCGCCGCCATAGATGCCAAGGTGGAAACGGTCAAGACGGAACTCCAGCGGGATATTGCCGCCATGGGTGTCCAGGTGGAAACGGTCAGGACGGAACTCAAGCGGGATGTCGCCGCCATGGGTGTCCAGGTGGAAACGGTCAGGACGGAACTCAAGCGGGACATGAAAGAGATGGAGCTCCGCATGGTGATCAAAATGGGTGCCATGATCCTGGCCAGCGTGGGGATACTCATCGGCTATCTGCGCGCCTTTCCCATGCCGGTGCAGATTGTCCAGCCCCTTGCCCAGGAGATGCGCCCGCATAGTGCCCCTGCTGCACGGTGACCCGCCGCCCGTCATCCTCTCCGGGAGGCTGCAACAGCTCCCCATCTGCGTGGCACAAGCCTGCGCGCAGGCTCACCGGGATGGAATGCCGCTTCCGTATTGTCTAAAAATTTCCTTCGTTTTTGCAGCGATTTGCCTCTGGATGGAAAGTTTGTCCCACGCACGGGGTGTGCCGCCCAGTTGGCGGCGGAGTCTGTCGGCCTGCTCGGCAAAGCGGAACAGCCCCTTCTCCTGGATGAGGGATTCGGCTTGGTCCAGATGCTGGATGGCCGCTGCCGTCGTGCCCTGGGCCAGGGCCAGCGCACTCTCCTCCAGGTGGAGTTGCAGGATATAAAATGTCATTCCCCCACGTCGGCTGATCTCCCAGGCCTCCTCCAGATCCCCTCTGGCTTTTTCCCACTGCTGTTGCAGTCGATAAAAAGCAGCGCGGGCGATGAGGCCACGGGGGATGTCATCTTGCCCTCCCGCCCGCTCCAGGGCAGAGACGGCCTTTTCCAGCCACGCTCCGGCCTCTTTCCAATTTTTCAGACCGCTGTGGGCCTGACCCAGGGTGAGTTGATCCAGGGCGATTTCCAGCAACATGGAGCGTTTTGTGGCCCATTGCAATGTTTTTTCCGCCCGTTGTAAAACCTGTCGATAGTCCTTTTGGCTGAGGAGCAGGTCGTTGTATTGATAGCCCCGGAAGGAATAGAGGATGGGATAGTCGGGTTGTTGTCTTTGTTGCCGTGCTTCGGCCTCCAGGAAGAGCGTGCCGGCCTCTGCCACCGCTCCGTTTTGATGCAGGGCAGCGGCGCGGGTGGTGCGGCAGCTCATTTGATAAAACGCATCCTCGGTGGTGTCACTCACCGCCACCGCCAGTTGGGCAAAGGCGATGGCGCGGGGCAGGTCGGCGCAGAGCAGGTGGGTTTCGCTCAGATTGTTGGCGGAGATGGCAGCGTTTTGCCATGTCTGGTGCTGGCGATCCATGGCCAGTCCCGCTTCATAGGCTTGTATCACCTCCGGGAGTCGGCCCATCGCACGCAAACGGAAGGCGGCTTCACTCAGGACGAAGGATTGCCATATCGGAGTCAACCCGGCAGCGGGATGGGACCAGGGTTGCTCAAAAAAAGCCGCCATCGCCCCCAGCTCCAGCCCGTAGGCCCCCAGCTTATGGATGGCATAAGCCTCCTCTCCCCGCGCAATGCGCCTCCAATAGACCCCCTCCAACGCCTGCTGCTGCAACCCCGCCTGGCAACCGTGGGGGAGGGCGCGATAGAGGGGGAGCAGCGCTTCGAGGGTGTTCGGCTGGTGTTGGGTTGGGATGGCGCAAAAATGGTCAAACAACCGCCGGTGCGCCTCTTGCCAGGCGTCGGGATGGCGGGTTTTCAATTGACCGCCGAAATATTCCCGCACCAGAGGGTGGCAGTCCAGGGCATTGTTTTGGGTGGGGGAGAGAAGGTGAAGTTCCCGCAGCTCATGGACGGCATTTTGCCAAGCGCACGAGGCCCATGGCGGCAGGCGATCTGTCAGGCCCTGGATGGGGGAGGATCCCAACACCGCCCGGCTCTCCCCCTCGGTGGCGGGACGATCAAAGAGACCCAGGAGTGCCCGCAGCTTATGGATGGCGTTTTTCCAAGCGTGCGAGGCCCACGATAGCAGGCGCTCTGTCAGGCCCTGGATAGGGGAGGATTCCAACACCGCCCGGATCTCCCCCTCGGTGGCGGGACGGTCAAAGAGACACAGGAGATAGAGCAGGGCAAGTTCCGGGGTCTTCTCCAGCCAGCGTTCATAACTGGCCATCACTTTTTGGGCGTGTCTGCCCAGGGTTTGGTCGCCGGACAACGCTTTGATCGTGTCCCGTTGGCGTATCTCCCCATGACAATAGCGGACGAGGGCGGAGCCCAGCAGGTTTAACGCCAGGGCATGGCCACCATATTCCGCCGACGCTGCCTCCCGCTCTTGTTGGGTGGAGGTGAGATGGTAGGAGGCCAGCAATTCCGCCCCTGTCTGTGGGGTCAAATGTTCCAGATCCACCTGCCGGGCCGCCGCTTTGTTTTGCAACTCATATACCGGCACACGGGTGGTCACCAGGCAGAGACCCGGGTTGTGGCGTGCCAATTCCTGCAGGAAAACCGCCATGCCCGCATCCCGCAGAGCGCCCCGGTGCGCCTCCCCCGGTGGATATTGCAGCGGCTCCAGACCATCCAGCACCAGCAGACCACGCCTTTCCCCCACCAGCTCGGCCAGACGCCGTCCCTTGGCACGGGGGTCTGTGTAGTCGTCGGCATCTTCCCCAAAAAACCGGAACGCCTCCTGAAAAAAGGCCTCCGAGGAGACCTGTCGATCTT
>JADGCE010000079.1 GCA_015229095.1 Magnetococcales bacterium
AAAAACTTCTTCCCTGGAACATCAATCGGACCTCATTGTCAATAGGCTGAATGACAGGGATGTTTCACCGCTTATGTTCTGCCTGAACGGATGGTGTTTAACGACTCAAGGAACCTGCCTGTCTTGCCAGTCGCCTTCCCCGTAGATTTGCAGAAAAATATCGATGAAGAAAGAAATCCACTTGATTTTTGTGGTTCTGTAAATAATAGTCACCTTTTGTTGCGTTGTTCGTCTTCTTGACCACATGGATTGCGCATCCGTGATGATGCGAATCGTCTTGCCGACATAAAAAATAACTGTCATGGAAGAACTCTTGCACGAAAGTCGCCGCAGTCGGGTGGTGCGTTTACCACAACGGGGCGGGGGGTACATTCTTAAAATCCTGAACAGAGATCTGCCGCCACCGGAGGAGTTGGCGCGCTTTCGCCAGGAATACGCCATGACCCTCTCGTTGGTGGACATTGCTGGTGTCATCCGCTGTCATGGTTTGATCCGCCACCAGGAGTCCCTGGCTCTGCAATTGGAGGATATCGGTGGTGACTCCCTTGACCGGATACTGGCCGACAATCCCCTGACGTTGGAGCAGTTTTTTGATATGGCCCCCCGTTTTGTTGATATTCTTGCCGAGGTTCATGCGGCCGGGGTGGTGCATCGGGACATCAATCCGTCCAATCTGATCTGGAATACCGCCACCGGGGCGTTGCGGCTGATCGATTTTGGCATTGCCGACCGCCTGCCGGAAGAGTTGGCCGAAGCCCGCCCCCCATCTCTGTTGGAGGGCACTTTGGCCTTTTTGTCGCCAGAGCAGAGCGGACGCATGAACCGTCCGGTGGACCTCCGTTCCGACCTGTACGCCGTGGGGGCCACCTTTTATGCCCTGCTGAGTGGTCAGCCACCGTTCGTCTCCCCGGATCCTTTGCGTCTGATTGCCGATCATCTGGCCAAAATTCCTGAACCGCTGCAGCGACGCTGCCCGCATATGCCGGAAACCCTCTCCCGAATCGTTAGCAAGCTGCTGGCCAAAGAACCGGGGGCGCGCTATCAATCGGCTGTCGGCTTGGCGGTGGATCTGCGCCGCTGTCAGGCACAATGGGCGGCGGACCGTTCCGTCTCCCTGTTTCCGCTGGGGCAGGACGAACGGGTGGCCGTGCTGCGTTTCTCTGCGCGACTGCATGGTCGGGAAAAGGAGCTGAAAACCCTCTTTGGGTCGCTGGAGCAGGTGCTGGAGGGGGGAAGGCGGTTGGTTTTGCTGACCGGTGGGCCGGGAACGGGTAAGTCTGCCCTGGGACGGGAGCTGCGCCGGCCGGTGAGTGGTGCACAGGGCCGTTTTGCCGGTGGCAAATTTGACCAACTGCGGCGGGATCGCCCGATGGCAGCCATGATGGAGGCCCTGTCGGATCTGCTCCGCCAGCGGCAGGCCGACCCAAGCCGCCTGTTCGATGCGTGGCGGGAGTCTGTTTGCCAGGAACTGGGCAACAGCGTGGCCGTGTTGACGCAACAACTGCCGGAGATGGCTGCACTCTTTCCCGATGTTCCTGCGGCTGTTGTCTTGCCCCCTGCCCAGGCGGCCATCCGTTTTCGTCAGGCGGTGATTGGCCTGCTCTGCACATTGGGTGATGCGGGGCGTCCCCTGGTGTTGTTTCTGGACGATCTGCAATGGGCCGACTTGCCTTTTATCGAGTTGCTGGGGGAGATGTTGGCCGCCCCCCGTCTGGAACGGGTGCTGGTGGTGGGTGCCTACCGGGATAACGAAGTGTCCGCCGCACACCCGTTGGCCTTGGCCGTCACCCAATGGGAGACGGACGGTTTATCCCTGCGCCGCCTGCCGGTGCTGCCGCTGCCCCGTCAGGCAACCCTCTCTTGGCTGGCGGACAGTCTGGCCTGCGCGCCGGATACGGTGGCACCGTTGTCCGCCTGGTTGCAGGAGATGAGTGTCGGCAATCCCTTCCATCTGCGCGCTTTATTGACCGAGTATCATGACCGGGGTGGGCTTTTTTTTGGCAACGACGGTTGGTCATGGTCACTGGAACGGATCCAGAGCTGGCAGGTATCGAACAGTGTGGTGGATCTCCTGTTGGAACGGTTCGGCCGTTTGCGGGAATCCTCCCTCCGTCTGCTGGCCACCGCCGCCTGTCTGGGCCACGCCTTCGACCTGGCAACCCTGGCGGCCGCCGCAGGGGGGGTACCGCACGTGGTGGCCGAGGAGACGGAATGGTTATTGAATGCTGGTTTCTGGCTGCCTGCGCGGGGAGAACGGCGACTGGCACGCTGGCTGGAGGGGCAGCACAGCGACGTGGGCTACCGTTTTGTCCACGACCGGGTTCAGGAAGCCGCTCTGGCACTGATTACGCCCAACCGGAAAGAACGGTTCCGCCTGGAACTGGGGCGTCGCCTGTTGCAGGCCTTTCCAGATTGTGCCGACAATGATCATCTGTTCCTGGTGGCAGAACAGTTTGTCGGGCTTGCGCCGCGTTTGCTGGATGACAAAACGCGCCCAAAAGTGGCGAGGGTTTTACTGGCAGCCGGTCGGCGTGCCAAAGGGGCGATTGCCTTTTCCATTGCGTTGGCCTACCTGGAGGCTGGCATGGCGGTGTTGGGCCGCGAAGGGTGGCAGGATGACTTTGCGGTGAGCCTTGCCTTGCGTCACGAGGCGGCGGAATGTGCCGGTGCGCTCATCGACTTGGAGCGGGTGGAACGGTTGTGGACCGAAGTAACCCAACAGACGGCCAACGTCCGCGACCATTTGCCGGTTCTGGCCTGCCTTGCCCCCCTCTACATCGCCCGCTTTTTGGTGGACAAGATGCGGCGTTTGGGGGTCACGGTGTTACGGCATCTGGACCTGCCGGAGGCTCCGACCCGCACTTTGACGGCACGGCAGGGACGGGCCGTGCGTCAGGCCCTGGTGGAGGCCCTGGCCGGTCAGGATGCCGAATCCCTGGCCGCTTTGCCGGTACACGAAGAAACGGAGACGCACACGCTGGCCCGCCTGCTCTTGAGTATTTTTATCGGCCTCTTCTTTTCTGACCCCTCCTTGTTATTTTATTACACTGCCAATGTCATCCTGCGCATGTTGAAAGAGGGGAAACGGTTGGAGGATGCAGGGTGGTATTGCACCTGGGTCGGGGCCTGTCTGATGGGCAGTGGACGACTGGAAGAGGTGGAAAGCGGTCGGCGGTTGGGTCAGGCGGCTGGTTTGTTGCTGGAACGGGATCCCCGCTATACGCCACCGGTGATTCCCGACGATTATCTGCACATTGTCTTCGTGGGTACCTGGCTGGAGCCTTGGGGCCGCAATTGTTCCCGTTTGCTGGAACTCTATCCCGTGGCCGTGGCCCGTGGGGATAACGGGTGTGCCGGTTTTGCGGTGGGTGCGCATCTCGATATGCGTATCCAGTTGGGAGAACCCCTCAGCCATTATCATACCCTGGTGCAGGAGTGGTCACCTCGGTTGGAGCAGACCGGGATCGTCAACCTGAGGATGGAGGTGGACGAAATTTTTCTGCCCCAGACCCGGGAGTTGATGGGAACAGGGGATTCCCATTGGCGTACACGGGCACCGCTGCCGGAAATCAGCGGCGATATCAACGCACTGTTGTTTCTCCAGGAGGGTGCCGGTCGGACAGCCCTGTTTTTGCGCGAGTACGCAACAGCACTGCAGCACCTGCGTCAGGCATACGACCTGGCGGATCGTATGGGTGGGCATGGGCTCTATTTGCCTTCGCTTGCCACCCAGATCTCCCTGGTCATGATCGCCTTGTTGCCGGGCAGTGACAAGGCCACGTACCGCCGCAGCATGCGTCAACTGGCGCGCTACCGGGAGCAGTTGGCGGTATGGTCCCGGCTCAATCCCGCCAATTTTCTGCACCTGGAGCGGTTGGTCGCGGCGGCTTGGCATTGCGTCATGGGCCATCCGGAGCAGGCCCTGCCTTTGTGCGAAGAGGCGGTGGCCAGCATCCGTGCCCAAAGCGGGGAGGTCTGGTTGCAGTATGAGGCCCTGGCCCTGGAGGTGGCTGGGGAGGCTTTGCTGGCGTTGCGGTGTGATGATCTGGCCCGGCACATGCTGTGTCGGGCGGTGCGGACCTGGTCCCGGTATGGTGCGGACCGTGTGGTGCAGGAGCGGGAGCAGCACCATGGCCGTCTGGTGCAGGGTTGGAACAGTCGAATGGAGGAGCGTTTGTCCGCCGCCGCCAGCGGCACCAGCGACCGGCAAGACTCTGTCCTGCTTGTGGACTATCCCAGTCTGTTGCAGGCCAGTCACAGCATCGCTTCGGAAAGATCCTTCGACGAAGTGGTGAGGCGATTGCTCTCCCTGACGCTGAGCAATGCCGGTGCCGAACGGGCACGTCTTTTCCTGACACAGCAGGGGGAGTGGCTGATGGCCTGTGAAGGCAGTTATCAGTCGGGAGAGATCCTGCTCCATGGCGATCATGGGCCGGATGCAGACCAGCCCGCTGCATGGCTGGAACTGGTGCGTTATGTGGCCCGCAGTCGGTCGTCGGTGGTGCTGGATGATGTCTCCAGCGATGAACGATGGTCCCATCTGTCGGTGGTGCCGTGCTCGGTGCTGTGTACCCCCCTGCTGCATGTCGGGGCGGTCATGGGTGTGCTGTTGTTGGAACACGGTCACAGTACCGGGGTTTTTACCCGGGAACGGTTGGAGACGGTGGCCATCCTGGGCGCGCAGGCGGTGATCTCCTTGACCAACGCCCGGGTCATGGAAGAGCTGCAGGCCCATCTCCAGCAGATCCGGCGTTTGGGAGCGCACCTGGACACCGTCTCGGAAGCGGAAAAGCGACGACTGGCCAGTGAAGTCCACGATGCCTTGGGGAACACCCTGACGGTGGCCAAGATCTCCCTGTCGATTCTGGGCAAGAGACAACGGGAGGCGGAAGACCGGCAGCGGTGCCAGGAGATCTATCAACTGACGGAGGAGGCTTTGCGTTCGGTGCGGCGCATCTCCCATGCCTTGCGTCCCGATGTGTTGGACAGACTGGGTTTGCGGGCCGCTCTGGAAGAGTTGCTCTATTCCACCCGCAGTCATGCGGGTTTTGCGTGTCGACTGGAGGCCGCAGAAAAGGAGTGGCCGCTGGACGAGGCCAGACGCACGGCTCTGTTTCGCATTGCCCAGGAGTCCGTGACCAACGTGATCCGCCATGCCGGGGCCAGCGCAGTGGTCATCGCGGTGCGGGAGGAACAGGAGTGCATCGTTCTGGAGATCCGTGATGATGGGCGGGGCATTCCGGCGGAGAAAGCAACCCATATCGGCTCTTTCGGGTTGGCTGGCATGCGGGAGCGGGCAGAGCGTCTGGGAGGGGAGCTTCATGTTGCGCAACAGGAAACCGGCGGAACCCGGGTGACTGCCAGGGTTCCATGGACAATGGAGTGAGAAGTGAGAATGGGGGGGGATTTGAATGATTAGACTTTTTGTGACGGATGATCATCCGTTGCTGCGTGAGGGGGTCAAGGCCATGCTGTCGGCAGAGGGGGATCTTGCTGTGGTGGGCGAAAGTGGCACAGGCAAGGAGACCCTGCACCGCCTGCGCAAAGAGGCGGTGGATCTGCTGCTGTTGGATCTACATCTGCCTGACATGGATGGTTTTGAGGTGTTGCAGCGGGTCAAAGAGCTGCGTCCAGAGCTGCGGGTATTGGTGGTGACCTTGTGTGCCGAGGAGAGCATGGTCTTTCGTCTGTTGCGCGCGGGGGCCTCCGGCTATCTGGTCAAGGATGCACTGCCCGAAGAGTTGGTCAAGGCGGTTCGTGCTGTCCATCTGGGTAAACGGTATCTTTCTCCAGAGATGACCTCCCGGATGGTAGACCGTTTTGTTGATCCGGAGGAGGTGCCGATTCACGACAGGCTGACCAATCGCGAATTCCAGGTGTTCAAACGTTTGGCTTCGGGTGTGACGGTTTCTGGTATCGCCCGTGAACTGCATCTGGCCTCCAGCACTGTGAGCACCTACCGCGCACGCATCCTGGACAAGCTGGAACTCAGCAGCGTGACGGCTTTGATTCGTTATGCCGTCGAGTACGGGCTGGTGGAATGAACGACTGCGCTGTTCGTGTCACCAGGTGCGGGGGACGAAGGCATCGTCGTTGGCCATACGCACACTGTCGCCGGCCTGGACGATGACGAACAACCCCTGGTTCATGGCAAAACGGATGACGTTTTCCTCGACGACCATGCCGGCGACCGCGCCCACGGCCCGTTTGTCCGCATATTCGGGAAAAAATATCCTGAACTCCGTCATGCGCGTCAGGTGTTCCCGCACATCCTCCACGGTCAACTTGCTTTTGACCTCGACCAGGGCGACCGCATCGGTATTGACCACGAGCAGGTCAATCTCCATGTGACGCCCCCCCGGTTGGTCGGCCTCCACCCGGCGGCTGACTTTGTGTACCGGGATGCCCCGTTCTGCAAACAAGGTTCTACAGGCGGGTGCCACCAGACCCTCCACGAACTCGCCCAGCCGTCCACCCAGCCGGTCGAGTTTGCGGTCGGTCTCTTTCATTTGCGCGGCAGTCGCCTTGATCTGGCGATCGGTTTCTGCGCTCATTTCCCGGAACTTTCGGTCGGTTTCTGCGCTCATTTCCAGAAACTTGCGGCTACTCTCCTCGCTCATCTCCCGGAATTTGCGGTCGGTTTCTGCCCTCCGCTCCCGGTCCTCGCGGACCATCGCCTGAAACATTTCCCATACATCTGCAAAAGTGACAGCCTGTGTCATCACCGTTCCTCCGAATCTGGGCACCCATCTTCGCAGTATACTCCACCCTGTGCAGTGATGGGAATCCTTTTTTTTGCAGGTGTTTGGTGCGCCGCAAGGGAGGCGTAAAATTTTCATGACGGATGCCTGGCAACCGTCGAGGGATGGGCAGCGTGATGACATGAGTGGATGGCACCATCGCATATCGGCTGTCCGAATGTTCTATGGGATATCGACCGATTTCGACACAAAAATGATAAAAACAGCGATTTTTTTCTTATGCCTGGCCTGCCATACTCCTCCCCGCCTGCAACGAGGCTCTGTTCGACAGGTGTAAAAAATCAGACAGGGTTCCATAACAGCTCGGATTCTGTGGGCGGCAGAGCGAATGGGGTGTTTTGATGATAACAATCTTCATTGCAGATGATCATCCGTTGCTGCGTGAGGGGGTCAAGGCCCTGTTGGCGGCGGAGGGGGATCTTGCTGTGGTGGGTGCAAGTGGCACGGGCCAGGAGACCCTGCACCGCCTGCGCAAAGAGGTGGTGGATCTGCTGCTGTTGGACCTGCATCTGCCTGACATGGATGGTTTTGAGGTGCTGCAGCGGGTGAAGAAGCTGCGCCCGGAGCTGCGGGTATTGGTGGTGACCCTGTGTGCCGAGGAGAGCATGGCCTTTCGCGTGTTGCGCGCAGGGGCCTCCGGCTATCTGGTCAAGGATGCACTGCCCGAAGAGTTGGTCAAAGCGGTTCGTGCTGTCCATCTGGGCAGGCGGTACCTCTCGCCAGAGACGGCCTCCCGGATGGTGGAGCGCTTCGTCGACCCGGAGGAGGTTCCGATCCACGACAGGCTGACCAATCGTGAATTTCAGGTGTTCAAACGTTTGGCCTCGGGTATGACGGTTTCTGGCATCGCCCGTGAGTTGAACCTGGCCTCCAGCACCGTGAGCACCCACCGTGCACACATCCTGGACAAGCTGGAACTGACCAGCGTGACGGCTTTGATTCGTTATGCCGTCGATCATGGGCTGGTGGAATGATCGATGGCATGTCGAACGATTTCGACGTGAAAATGATAAAAGCAACGATTTTTTTCTTGTGGTCAGTCTGTCATACTCTTTTCTCGTGAGGCGGGGAAGGTGCGGGGCGTCGCATGTTATGCGCGTTTCATCTGCGCCGGGGTCGGCTCTGTTGCGTTGTTTGTCTGTTACAGGAGGTTCCATGTCTGTTTCTCGTTTTCGTTCGCTTTCAGTGCCCCAATTCGTGGCCTTGCTGGGTACGTACCCCTGGCGGCGCAGGATCACCGAGGTGCATCTGCACCACACATGGCGTCCAAACCATGCGCAGTTCAAGGGAGAGTCCTCTATTCAGGCCATGTGGCGCTACCACACCCAGGAAAAGGGTTGGAGCGACATCGCCCAGCACCTGACGATCGACCCGAGCGGCATGTTGTGGCTGGGTCGGGACTGGGACCGCTCCCCGGCCAGTGCCACCGGCTTCAACGGCAACAGTGTGGCCGGGCCGTTCATGATCGAGATGGTTGGAGATTTCGACCACGGGGGAGATCTCTTTGGTGGTGTTCAACAGGCCGCTACCATCAATACCGTGGCGGCAATCCTGCAGCGTTTTGGATTGCCCGCCACCGCCCTGAAATTCCACAACCAGATGTCCACCAAAAGCTGTCCGGGCAGCACCATTGGCTACAATGCGATGGTGCAGGCGGTGACGGCCCAGATGAGTACACCGGTGACACCGGCCGATCCGGCCACCCTGGCCGGGCATCGGTTGGTCAGTGACCGTGCGGCGGCGCGTTCCGGGGAGGGCATCTCGGGCGAGGAGTGGGACGAGAGCCACCCCTCGGCCCGGGGCTATGCCCTGTTGAGCGGCCTGGACCCGGACGATAACGGAAAGCGGGGCAGCTCTGACGAATGGGGGGGCGCGTGCGACCGGTTGAGTGATGCCCAACTGGAGGAGTTGAAACGCCATGTCGTCAATCTGCGGCAGGGCTGTTTTTCGGAGGATGGGCGGTTCCAGAGCTCCTGGGAACAGATCCAGGAAATCATCGCCAACATCCGGAGGCAGCGGGAACGAGGGCCGATGCGGCTGTTGTTGTGGGCGCACGGCGGGCTGGTATCGGAGGAGGATGCCCTGTGCCATGCCTGGTGTACCCTGCCCTGGTGGCGTTCCAACGGCATTTATCCGATCTACTTCGTGTGGGAAACCGGCATCATGGAGGCGTTGACGGACCATCTCACCGGCCAGGGCGGAGGCGCACGCGGTTGGCTGGATGGTCTCAATCAATCTGCCTGGGAGGGCGTGTGCCACCAATTCGCGCGTCCGTTGTGGCGTGACATGAAGGCTTCCGCCGCGCGCGCCTTTCTCGCCCCCGGAGCACCGGGTGGTCTGTGCGTGGGGGGTGGTGGATGGGTCTTCCTCAACGAGCTGAAAAAACTTCTCGATGAGCCGGGCCATTCCGTCGAACTCCACGCCGTGGGCCACAGTGCAGGATCGATTTTTCACGCCCATCTGCTGGGGGCGGCCAATGGTCTGGGATTGCCCGCGTTGGAAAGTCTCCAGTTCCTGGCTCCCGCCATCTCCATACAGGATTTCAACAGGCTTCTGGTCACGACCGGTTTGGTGACAACCCAGGTAAGGAAGACTCCTGCCATCTTCACCATGGAGGACGGTCTGGAGTCTCAGGATCCCTCCTGCGGTATGTCATGGTTCAATTATGGAAAATCGCTGCTGTACATGATCTCCAATGCCCTGGAGGCAACTCATCAGGAGCCGATTCTGGGACTCCAGAAGTTTCTGGCGTCGCAACCCTCAATCACCGCCGATGTGATCTACTCTCAGACGCCGGATTTGGCACCCATTGGCAGACGCAGTCGTTCCACCACCCACGGCGGTTTTGACAATGATGCCGACACCATGGAGAGCGTCTGCTTCCGCATCCTGTCGGGTGTGCAGCCGTATGCCTTTCCCGAAGAAGCACTCTGCGCCCAACGGTTGGGGGGCTCCTCCGGTGGCGAACCGGTGGCAGACGGGGGTGTGGAGGTGTTTCGCGCTACCCAACCCGGCAGACGGCTGGCACTGTGTGTGGGAATTGACCGTTATGCTGCCAGCCCGCTTTCTGGCTGTGTGCGCGATGCCCTGACTTGGCGCGACACCCTTGTTACCTTTGGTTTTCAGGCGCAACTTCTCACCGATGGCCAAGCCACTCGTGCGGGCATCGTCTCCGCTCTGGAGGCCATGATTCGTGCCAGTCGTCCGGGGGATGTGCTGGTATGGCACTATTCCGGCCACGGTACCCAGGTTCCGGACCAGAACGGCGACGATGCGGATGGCCAGGACGAGGCCATGTGTCCGGTGGATTACCACACCGGCCACCTCCTGTTGGACGACGATATCGACCGTCTTCTGGACCGATTGCCGCAAGGCGTGAGCCTCACCTGCTTTCTGGACTGCTGCCATTCGGGCACCATCTCCCGCATGGGACGCGGCATCACGCGCACCCTGAACGATCCGGCAGCGGGTGCCAAGGCGCGATTTCTCACCCTGGACGAAATGGTGCTGAAGCGGTTTCGCAAGCGGAGCAACGGCAAAAAGCGGAAGCGGGTGGATTCCGGTCTGGTGGATGGTGCCACGCTTGGACGCCGGGTGGTCTTTTCCGCCTGCCGTGCCGACGAAGTCGCCTGGGAGAGTGCTGGACAGGGTGAGTTTACCCTGCGCGCCACCCGCATCCTGCGTCAGCAGGGCGTGAATACCAGCAACCGCGACTTTGCCAAGCGTGTTGAGGCGGCCTTTGGCCAAGAGCCGAGACAGCATCCCACCTTGGAATGCCAGGGGTTTATGCGGCAGAAGAGGCTGTTTACCTAAGCGTACGGGTTTACATGGGATTATCTTATATAATGATATTTAGTTGTATAAAAACGCGATACAGAATAATCTGGTTCAAGCCATATCATTGTGAAAACCAAAAAGATCATAGCTTCAAAGCATTTTAAAAAAAGCTGCGAAGATGGGTCATGATGCCTGGAGAACATGCATGCATAGCAATCAAACAACCAATAAGAACATCATCATCTGCTCCGACGGGACGGGAAACAAGGGCGGCTATGGTGCCGACACCAATGTCTTCAGGACCTATCAGAGTCTGGATCTCGATCCCAACCCGGCAGGCGGGGCGTGTCTCCAGAAAGCCTTTTACGATCAGGGGGTCGGCACGCAGAGCAATCCTGTGTGGAAGGCAATCGCCGGTGCCGTCGGCCTGGGTTTCGAGCAGAACATCCTGGATGCCTACACCTTCCTGTGCCGGAACTACGCGGAAGGGGACTGTGTGTTCCTCTTCGGCTTCAGCCGGGGGGCCGCCACCGTACGTTCCCTGGCCTGCATGGTGGAGACCTGCGGCATTTTGAAGGCGAATGCGCTCAACCCGGCATTGATCCAGGAGGCACTGGAGGTCTATCGCAACCCTCGGCGCCAGAATGCCTGTGATTGGCGCCGGAACCGGCAGCACCTTCTGCACCAAGTGGAGCGTCCCATCCTGTTCATGGGGCTGTGGGATACGGTCTCGGCACTGGGTTTCCCCGAGGGAATGGGCGAGGGCATGGGGTGGCTGTTCGACAAGTTGGACCGCCTCACGGATCTCTGGAAGCCCCATCGGTACCATCGCTATCAGACCGACAAGGCGGTTCGACATGTCTATCATGCCCTGTCCATCGACGACAACCGCATCGCTTTCACGCCCAAGGTCTGGCGAGAGCCCGGCCAGAAAACCGGGGTGGAGCCAGGGCAAGGGCCGGATACGGTGGAACAGGTGTGGTTCGCGGGTGCTCACTCCGACGTGGGGGGAGGATATCCTCGCGCTGGGCTTTCCCATGTGGCGATGCACTGGATGATGGTGTGGGCCGAACGGCATGGTTTGCGATTTAAAGATGGTGCCATGGACGCGTTCGCGGATCCCGCCAATGTGCAGGATACGCTGCACAACCCCCGGGATGGCGGTGCCATGCTGTTCCGTTATGGCGCCCGGGATATCGAGGCCCTGTGCTACGGTCCCGGCACCAAAAAGAGGACGCCGAAAATGGCTTCCGGCCAGATCAAGATCCACGAATCGGTTCTGCAACGCATGCGCGCGGGAATCGATGACTACGCCCCCGGCTTTCTACCGAAGCAGTTCCTGGAGGTCGTCCACACCCCTGGCAACGTGAAACCATTCGCATACAACGAACATCAACCAGAGGACCAACAGGCATGGCAGGAGACCCAGCGCCAATCCTTTTTGGTGGAGGAGCAGCAACGGTTCCTGTTCTTCATCTTCGGCTGGCTGATGGGCTTCATCGGGTTGTTGGGGATCTCGTTCTGGCAGAATCCTCCCAGGTGGTGTCCGATGGTTGGTGGAAATTCGGCGACGGCGCGCTCCTGACACAA
>JADGCE010000080.1 GCA_015229095.1 Magnetococcales bacterium
AGGGTGCAGAGTCAGCTGTTCCGGCCATGCTACCCCGTCGACAAAGGGAATGCCACCGTTTTTTCTTGCCGGACCAGAAAGCGCAGAAGATTCAACAAACCGTTGGAAGCCGGATCCTCGCAACGCCCGCCACGATGATTGACCCACCGTTATTACCGCTCCCGGAATGCCTGATCTATGGAAGAATAAATGGGTTTTAACAGATATTCCATCAGAGTCTTGGCCCCTGTGTGAATATCTGCCTGCACCACCATGCCCGGCAACACCGCGTTGACCGCAGGCTGCTTGCCCACATAATTTTGATGCAGACGAACCACCCCCTTGTAATAGGGCTCCTTGCCATCAGGCTCCTGAAAGGTGGTCGGTGAGATGGACTCCAGAGTCCCCTCAATCCCCCCGTAGCGGGAAAAATCATAGGCGGTGACGTTGACCGTCACGCGCTGGCCCACCGCCAGATGGCCCACATCCAGAGGGCGGATGCGCGCCTCCAAATAACGCACCGGGCCAATGGGAACAATTTCGGCAATGGCAGCACCCGGCCCCAAAACACCCCGTACCGTTTTGACAGGCATATCCTGAATGATGCCATGCACCGGGGAGCGCACTTCCAAACGGGCCACCCGGTCGCTGGCCTGGACGATACCCTCGGTCACCTTGCCCAGATCCGCCGTCACCTTGCTCAACTCTCCCAGGGCTTTTTCCCGCAACTCCCCCTCCCGTTTGGCCAACTCCAACAGCGTCTCCCGCTGCTCCGTCTCTGCCTTGACCTGCAGATCCCGGTTGCGTTGGTATTCCAACTCGGCTTCGTTGAGTTGCTGTTCCGCGCGCACCACCTCCTGTCGGGAGGCGGCCCCCTTGCGCAACGCATTTTCATGGGCGGCCTTCTCCTCCCTGGCCAGACGCAGGCGGGTCTGCAAGAAGGTGGCCTGTGCCTGCAACTGTTTTTTTTCCGTGGCATGCCCCTCGGCCTGGGCATTCAACAGGGCACGTTGGCTCTCCCTGGCCTGGTACTGTGCCTCCAGCAGATGCTGCTGGCTTTTGATGACAGCCGCAAATTCATCCCCCACCCGGCCAAAATCGACCGATTGCCCAGGCGTCGTTTCATCCAGAAACGCCCGCAACCGCATCTGCCATGCCAACAAGGCGGCCTGTTCCGCGCGCATCTGCTGCAACGCCGTCAACGCCCCCTGGGCATCCAGACGAACCAGCACCTGGCCAGGATGGACGATATCCCGTTCATGCACCAAAATTTCCTGGACAATACCCCCTTCCAAATGCTGAATGCGCTGCACCGGAGTGGCCGATATCACCTGACCAGGGGCATGCGCCATCTCGTCGATGGTAAAATAACTGGCCCAGACAATAAAAAAAATCACCCCCAAAGAGACCAGCAACAGGGCGATGCGCACCAAACCCGACAAACCGGACTCCTCGAACAACACCGATTGGGCCAGATAATGGTTGCGTTGCTGGGTGGCCCAGTGCGCAACATCGGGAGGTGGCGCGGCCAAGGCATTGCCAGGCACTCCCCCCGGAATCTGCTGTTTCGTGGTCACGCCGGCTCCTTTACAATCTGGGGCAACACCTCCGCAGCTGGACCAGCCAGGCGCAACATGCCCCGTTCAAAATAAAAAATGCGATCGGCCAGGCGCATATGGCTGGGGCGATGGGTCACGATGAGCAGGGTCTGACGCCCCCGCAACTGGCGCACCCGCTCCATGAAGGCCAGATCCGCCTCGCGATCCAAATGGCTGGTGGGTTCATCCAGCAATAAAAGGCCACCACTCTGCACGTGCGTCTCCTCCCGTGCCGCCTTGAGATAGAGACGCGCCAGGGAAATTTTTTGGATAAAGGCAGCGGATACGGCATGCCGTGCCATCCCACCGGGGGAACAGGAATCCCCCACCCAGCTCTGATATCCCTCCGGCAAGGCCAGGATGGCGTCATGCACCATGGCCCGGCGACAGGCCTCCTCCAACGCCTGATCCGAGGCCAATGGGTGACAAAAGCGCAGATTTTGCGCAATGCTGCCATGATAGAGGGTGGCGGACTGGGGCATATAACCCACGGCATGCCGCAAAGAGAGGGGGGGGATGCGGCGAATGTCGGTACCATCCACCCGAATGGAACCGGCCTGCGGCGCATAGAGACCAAGCAACAGCTTCAGTATCGTGGATTTGCCCGACCCGTTGGGCCCCACAATGGCCACCGTCTCCCCGGCCTTGATCTCGAACGAGACCCCCGCCAAAGCGGGCTCGGCCTCTGGACTGTAGCGTATACTCACCCCGGCAAAAGAGATGTGACCCTGGACAAAACGGGGCGCATCCGGCATGGCAAACTCTTCCCGCTCCGGAAGGGCGTTCATCAGCAGATTGATCTGCTGCACATTGTAACGCAGCCGTTGCAGACGGGAAATGGCGAGAAAGGCGCTTTGTATCGGGGACAACACTTTCCAGACCAGAATCATGATGGCCACCAGGGCCCCCCCACTCATCTCTCCTGCCAACACCCGAAAAACACTGGCGGCGATGGTCATCACGCCGGCTGTGACAACCAGCAACTGGGAGAGGGTTTGCACCCCGATATTGATGCGCTCCATGGTGCGATTGGCCTGGGCGGCCTGGGCCGAGAGGGCCTGAAACCGCTCCAGCCAGATGCGTTCGGCGTTGCAATAACGGATGGCCGCCATCTTGTTCAGGCATTCCATGGCAAAGGCCTGTTTTCTGCTGTTGGCCAAACGGCTGCGATGTTCATCCCGGCCAACCAGGGGCTGCACCAGATACCACAGGAGCAAAAACAGGCCCATGGTGACCAGGGGAATCAAGACCAACATCCCTCCCAAATAGGCGATCATCAACAGCAAGATCAAGGAGAACGGCATGTCAAACAGCAGCATGGCGACGGGCGTGGTCAAAAAGGCCCGCAGCGAATCAAACTCCTTGAAACGGCTCATTTGCACCCCCACCGGTGACCGCTCGGTAAAGGGGATTGGCAGGGAGAGCACCCGCAGAAAGCTGGCACAACCGATGATGCCATCCATGCGTGCCCCCACATAAACAGCCATGTTGGCACGCATTTTACGCAGCAACCAATCGAACAGCAACGCCACGCTCACCCCCACCAGCAGATGGCGCAGGGTCTCGATGGAGCCACTGCCCAACACCCGGTCATAGACGGTCATCACAAAGAGAGGAAAAAGAATCTGCAACACGGTGATGAACAGGGTGAGCAGGAGAAGATGGCCAACGAGTTGGCGGAACCGCTGGATGACCAGAGCAAACCAACCACTGCGCAGTTGTTGCGCACTGTGCTCCTCCAAGTCGAGGGGTTCAAAAAAACAGGCCATGCCCCGTTCTTTGTGGGAGTGCGGTGGGCCCACCTGGCCCGTCGCAGCGTTGAAAACCACCCGGGTGTGGGATGAATCCCGCAACACCAGCAACACCCCCTGGGATTCTGACAAAAACAGACAGGGCAACCGTCCGGGATGGATCTCAGCCAGGGTCAACGACTCGGTATAACTTGTAAAAGAGAGCCGTGCCAGGGTATCCCGCAGGCCCAGCAGATCCAGAGGATCACGACCAAACGGCAGGGCCTCCGCCACCCCCCGCCAGTCACCCCGATAGCCCAGAGCCACCAGCAACGGCACCAGGAGCGCCCCGAACAGCCCGTCGTGGTGCGCGTGCAACAACTGCCCGCGCAGGGCCTGCTCCGGCTGCAACCGTTGGGCCATCTCCAGCCACTCCTGGCTGGGTGGCGCGCTGCCATGCTGCCGAGGGCGGGCCATCATGCACCGGCGGGGGAAGCAGGGGCCACCAGGGCGGGTGGCGTCGTGTTGCGGGAGAGGCTGCTGTCGGGAGTCCGCTGCAGAGGTGTCAGGCGCCCCTGGTGCAGCTCAAAAACCCGATCGGCCAACCGCAGCAAAGAGGGGCGATGGCTGACGATGATCAGGGTGGCCTGGCCGCGCAAATCCTGTAAAATCTGGCGCACCAGCTCATCACCATTGCCGTCGATGGCCATATTGGCCTCGTCAAACAGCACAAAGCGGGGTGGAGTCACCAACGCCCTGGCGATGACGATCCGCTGTTTGATACCCCGTGGAATGCTCTCATTACTCCCCTCCTCCACCAGGGTGTCATAACCTTTAGGCTGGGATAAAATAAACGGCTCCAGACCCAGACGACGGGCAGAGGCCATGGCCGCTGCCCGATATTCTTCACGAAAGGTGTGCAAATTTTCCAGAATGGTACCCCGGAACAGCACCCCCTCCTGCGGCAGATAGGTCAGGTCGGCGGGTCGTTGTCGGGTCGGCGCCACTCCATCCACCCGCACGGCACCGCTGGTCGGGGCGACAAACCCCAAAATCAGCTCCATCAACAGGGTCTTGCCACTGCCATTGGCACCGATGATGCCAACCGTCTCCCCCGGAGCCACATCCAGGGAGAGGCCATTCAGAATATTTTTATTGTCCGCCCCGCAAAAGACCACCTGCTCCAGTACAATCCGACCCTCTCCATCGGCAACCGTTGCCCCCTCCTGTTCCTGCACCGTTTCGCCCGACCCGACCGGGGCAAAGAGCCGGATCACATGTTCCCGGGCGATGCGGATGGATTGAAATTTGGCCCAAATGCCCACCGCCATTTGCAGCGGTTGCAGGGCACGCCCGGAGAGCATGGAACAGGCGACCAGGCCGCCGATGGTCAACTGTTGATCGATCACCAGAATGCTGCCAAACGTGACCACGGCGATGCTGGCCAACTGGGAAAAAAACAACCCAATATTCTGCGCATCCGCACCATGCAGGCCGATCTCCTGCGCTGTGCCGGCGGCGGCGACCACCAACCCTTCATGGCGGCGCGCCATGAAGGCCTCCAGGGAAAAGGCCTTGACCGAATGGATGCCGTTCAGGGTTTCGATCATAAAATCGCTTCTTTTTTCCTCGTTTTCATAACCTTCCCGGCTTTTCTGGCAGATACGCACCTGGAAATACCAGGCGAACAGCACAAACAGCACCAGCAGAAGGATGGGCACCCAGACCAGCAAGCCCGCCAAATGGTAGACCAGCAGCAGAAAAAGCAGGGCAAAGGGCAACTCCAGCACCACCAGAGCGGCCTGGCCGGCATAAAACTCCTTCAGGGTCTGAATGGCTTGCAACCGTTCCAGATGCACACCCGCTCCGCTCTGTGCAAAAAGGGAAAACGGGAGAGTCAACAGACGCTCCATGGCTGCACAACTGGCCCCATGCTCAAACCGTGCGCCGATCCAACCGCTGATATAGGAGCGACCCATGCGCAACAATGACTCCAGCAGGGTGACAACAAAGAGGCCCACCAACAACCATTCCAGGGTACTGAAAGCAGCAAAGCGGAGGACGCGGTCATAAATCTGCAGCAAAACCAGGGGCAGGCCCAACGACAGCAGGTTGATCATCAGGGAGATCAGCAGCAGTTCTGCCAGATAGGGTTTGACGACGGAAAAAAGGGTCAGCCGGGCCCAGCCATGCGTGTTGGCAGACAAAGGATCTGTGCGCAGGGCAGCACCCACAGCTGGAATGCCTGTTTCCGTGTCAGTCATGTGTTGCCGCGATTTGCTGGGTTGTCAGAACACCCATCTCCACAAGCTTGGCCAACAGGCGCGGTTGAGTCACGGGCTTGATCAAATAATCGGTACAATAGCCGTGAAAAAAGGCTTTCAAAGCCTCTCCCGGATCCCCCAAAGCGGTCACCATGAGGATGGCGGACTCCAGGGGACCATCCTGGCGCTGCTGATGTTCCAGTTGCCGCATCTGGCGCAAGGTTTCCTGACCATCCATGTGCGGCATCATGATATCCAGCAACACCAACCGATACGGTTCCCCCTCCTCCAAAGCGTTTTTGAACAGCTCCAACCCCTCCATGCCGTTGGCCCCGGTGTCACAACGACCATACGGTTTCAGAATACCTTGAAGCAATTTCCTGTTTTCCCACAAATCATCAACAATCAACATTTTCATGATATCTTTCCTTCAGGTTGTTCATTCCATGGCCCGATCAAGGTCTCCATCAGACGCTCCACCTCCTGATGGAGAGCATGGGCCTCCTCCCAGTCCCCCATCTCTGCATGGCCTCGATACTGGAGAAGGCGTGCAGAGAGTTTGTGCAATCCCAGCGTACTGGCACTCTGTTTCAGATCGTTCAATTCCCGCACCAGGGTCAGTGCCTGCCGTCGCTCCAGGGCAGTTGCCAGTCGACCGGCCCGCTGTGGCCATTCTGCCGCCATGCGAGCCCTCTGGGCCTGCTGCAGATCCGGGTCCGGCGGGCACGCCGTCGGCGGCGGGGTCCATGGCGCGGAAGGGGTCGGCGAACGGGCAAAACGGGCCACCACCGCCAGCATGGCCTGTACCGTGTAGGGTTTGCACAAGAGGCCGTTCATACCCACATCCAGACAGAGCTGCTCCTCCTCCTTGGTGGTCCAGGCTGTCACGGCCACGATGGGCACCTGGCTGTCCAGTCCACTCCCTGCCCGAATCCTGCGGGTTGCTTCAAAACCATCCATCTCTGGCATCTGCACATCCATCAGTACCAAATCAAACCGCTGTTTGGCCAACAGTTCCAACGCCTGCAGACCATCCACGGCCAGGGTGACCCGATGCCCCGCCTTCTCCAGTATCATGCGGGCCAGCAACTGGTTGTTGATCAGATCCTCCACCAGCAATATCTGTCGGGAGAGTGCTCCCGGATCCGGCAGGGGGGTGCCTGGACAAACCACCCGCTCCGGCGCGCTCTCCCGCCCCAACAGAGCCTCCATGGCACGCAACAAACGGCATCGACACACCGGTTTTTGTACCCTGACACAAGCCGCCAGCCAGCCATCTGTGGCATCGCAACCGATCGAATCCAAAGCAGGCACCAACACAATACTCTTGTGACACCAGGCGTCGGGGGGTTCGGTGACCGCAGCCACCTGCAGGGTATTTTTCAGGGTGTGATAATCCATGAGCAACAGATCGGCCTGTTGTTCCAGCCCTGCGGGGCTCTGCGGGTCAAAGCCGACCCACGCGGTCACCTGGGCACCCCACCCCTTCAGAATCGTGGTCAGGGAGAGTCGTCCGCTGGCATGATCGTCGATCAACACAATGCGCACCCCCTCCAGGGGGGGAGGCGCCGCCGGGGTGGCGCCCCGTGCCAACGCCAGAACAACCCGGAAGAGCGTGCCCCGTTCCGGCACACTCTCCACATGGATGGTTCCTCCCATCATCTCCACCAACTTTTGGCAAATGGTCAACCCCAAACCGGTCCCCCCATATTTCCGGGTGATCGAATTGTCCAACTGGTTGAACTGTTCAAAAATATGCTTTAAACCTTCCGGGGCGATGCCGATGCCGGTATCGGCGACCACCCAGGCCACCTCCACCAGGGAATCGGATGCCGCAGAGTCTGCGGCCAGGGGCTCCACCCGCAACATCACCTCTCCGCTTTCGGTAAACTTGACGGCATTCCCCACCAGATTGAGCAAAATCTGCCGCAGTCGCAACGGATCGCCCACCAGAGTATGGGGCAGAGTGGCTGGCACATAATGGTTGAGTTCCAGATCCTTCTGATGGGCCTTGATGCTCATCCACTCGCACACCTCTTCCACCAGAATGCGCGGCTCAAATTCAACAGACTCCAGCTGCAATTGCCCGGCATCTATCTTGGAAACATCAAGAATATTGTTGAGAATTTCCAATAGCGACTCGGAAGAGTGGTGGACAACCTGTATATGGTTGCGTACCTCTTCCGCACTCATGGAGGTACGCAACACCAAATCGGTCATGCCGATGATGGCGTTCAAGGGGCTGCGAATTTCGTGACTCATGTTGGCCAGAAAGGCACTTTTGGCCTGATTGGCCGACTCTGCCACCGCCAAGGTCTCCCGGAGGGCCTGCAAGGCTTGCAGGTGCGCGGTTCTGTCGTGCAGAAAAGCCGTGAACAGGGTTTTTTGACGTGCAGAGGAGGCCGCCAGGGAAAATTCCAGGACCAAGCGGCTGCCATCGGCCCGCAGCCCGGTGACCCGCAAGGGGGGGTGCCGGACGGGCTGCTCCAGGCAGGCCGCCATCAGACGGGTCAGAGTGTTCCGATAGGGCTCCTGCACGGCAGGCGGGACAACACATGCGATCAGCTCGCGACGGAGCAGTGCCCCCCGTGCATACCCAAACAGAGCCTCTGCGGCCGGGTTGAGATCGACAACCTCGCCTTGATCGTTGAGAATAAAAATGGCATCCAGGGAGGTGGTCAGGACCGTTCGGAGATAATCCCTCTCTTCCTGCAACGCCTGCAGGGCCTCCTCCAGTTGCAAACGGGTCTCTTTGTGGGAAGCCAGCTCCTTTTCCAACGGCAACACCAGAGTGCGCCGCATCAACAGGTGCAGCAGCAACCAGAACAGCAGGGTCACGAGCAGCAGCGCCACCTTGAGGGTATGATTCCATACGCCCCAACGCACCGGGTAGGAGTCATGATGGAGTTCCACACTCAGGAGCCGCTCACCCTGGTCGTGCAGCTCCTGTCGGGAAATCTGCACCTCGCCCCGGGCCGGTTCCGGTCGGCTGTGGTAAAGCTGCAGATCGCTGCCGGGGGTGGTTGCCCGGAGATGGACCAACTCCGGCTGGTTGCGGGCATGCTCCAAAAGGATATGCTCCACGGCTTTCCACTCCCGCCGTCGCAGGGGTTCCTGGAGCAGCAATCCGAGCAGGCGCGCCTCCTCCTGGATATGTTGCCGATAGCTGTTGACCAGCAGGGATTCAAAATCAAACAGCAGCGATCCCCCGACAATTGCCAGAAAAAACAGCACAACGACCGAAATCAGCTTCACCATGCACCCGATCCCTTCAAAAGAGGTGGGGCAACCCACTCAGCAAGAGGCATGATCACCGCACTCTGCCGCCCGCTCTGCGGCGGTCAGCGCCGTGGGTTTTGCAGCTGGCGCAAATCCCGAACCGCCCCCCGGGCGGCCGAAGTGGTCAAAGCCGCGTAAGCCTGTAGACTCTGTGAGACGCTCCGTTGCCGATCGACGGGGCAAAACGCCGTTTTCTGTCGCCGACGCTCTGCCAACACCTCCTCCGTGACCCGCATATGGATGGTACGTCCGGGGATATCGATGTCGATGAGATCTCCCTCTTCCAGGAGGGCGATGTTGCCCCCCTCCGCCGCTTCGGGGGAGAGGTGGCCAATGGAGAGCCCGGATGTGCCTCCGGAAAAGCGACCATCGGTCACCAGAGCGCACAGTTTGCCCAACCCTTTGGATTTCAAAAAACTGGTGGGGTAGAGCATCTCCTGCATGCCCGGTCCCCCTTTGGGGCCCTCGTAGCGGATGACCAGGACATCTCCCGGCTGAATCCGGTCCCCCAGGATGGCCTCGCAGGCCGACTCCTGGCTTTCAAAGAGGCGGGCGGGACCGGAAAATTGCCAAATGGCCGAATCCACACCTGCCGTCTTGACGATACACCCCTCCAGGGCCAGATTGCCGAACAGAACGGCCAAGCCGCCATCCTGGGAATAGGCATGGGTCACGGCGCGGATGCAGCCGTTGCGGCGATCGAGATCCGGGCTGGACCAGCGATTGGACTGGGAAAAAGGCAGGGCGGTCGCTTTTCCCCCCGGTGCCGCCAGGGCGCGCTCCCTGGCCGCCTGACTGGCTTCGGGCGTGGCAATATCCTCCTGGCGCAGGGCCTCAGCGAGGGAAGGGGCATGCACCGTGGGGCAATGATCGTGCAGCAATCCGGCCCGCTGCAACTCGCCAAGAATGGCAAACACCCCGCCCGCACGATGGACATCCTCCATGTGATACCGGTCGGAGGAAGGGGCCACCTTGCACAGGCAGGGCACCTTTTGCGACAGTCGGTTGATGTCGGCCATGGTAAAGTCCACCCCCCCTTCATGGGCCGCAGCCAGCATATGCAGTATGGTGTTGGTGGAGCCACCCATGGCAATGTCCAGGGATAGCGCATTCTCAAAAGCGGCAAAGCTGGCGATGGAACGGGGCAGGACCGAGGCATCCCCCCCCTCATAGTAGCGTTTTGCCAGAGGCACAATGCGCTGTCCGGCTTGCAGAAAAAGCTGACGCCGATCGGCGTGGGTGGCCAACAGGGTGCCATTGCCGGGCAGGGCCAAACCGAGGGCCTCCATCAGGCAGTTCATGGAGTTGGCCGTAAAGAGACCGGCACAGGAGCCGCAGGTCGGACAGGCGTTTTGCTCCATGGCGGCAAGCTCCGCATCCGACACCTGGGCGTTGCCGGCCGCAATCATGGGATCGATCAGATCCAGTTTGCGGATGCTGCCATCGTGCAGGGAGACCTTGCCTGCTTCCATGGGGCCGCCGGAGACAAAAATAGCGGGAATGTTGAGACGCAGGGCGGCCATCAGCATGCCGGGGGTGATTTTGTCGCAGTTGGAGATGCAGACCATGGCATCCACCGTATGGGCTTTGACCATATATTCGACGCTGTCGGCAATCAGATCCCGGGATGGCAGGGAATAGAGCATGCCGCCATGGCCCATGGCGATCCCGTCATCGATGGCGATGGTGTTGAACTCTTTGGCGATCCCCCCCGCAGCGATGATCTCCTGGGCCACCAGGCTGCCCATCTCCTTCAGGTGGACATGGCCAGGCACAAACTGGGTAAAGGAGTTGGCCACGGCGATGATGGGTTTGCCAAAATCCCCTTCTGCAACCCCGGTGGCGCGCCACAAGGCCCGGGCACCGGCCATGTTGCGGCCATGGGTGGAGGTTTGTGAGGGATAAACGGGCATGGCTGGCTCTCCTTGGCTGGACACGAATACAGGCGGCGTATTGCCTGAGCGGGGGTGATGTGCCATGATAGCAAAAAAGGGGATGCCATAGCCACGACTCTCGATCAAGGGGAAGCACACCGATGGTGCCACTACTGAAAATCCACCCGGTCAACCCGCACAAACGTCTGATCAGCCAGGCCGCAGAGGTGGTGCGTGAGGGGGGAGTGATTGCCTATCCCACGGATACAGCCTATGGATTGGGATGTACCCTCAGCAATCGCCGGGGGGTTGAGCGCATCATCCACATCAAACAGTTGCCGGCCAACCACAATTTTTCCATCCTCTGTCCCGACCTGGCCGAGATCGCCCGCTATGCGCGGGTGGACAATGCGACCTATCGCATCCTGAAGCGGTTTTTACCAGGGCCCTACACCTTTGTGCTGGAGGCCACCCGGGATGTGCCCAAAAATATTTTGCCCCGGCGCAAAACCATCGGCTTGCGGATTCCCGGTCATCCCATCTGTCTGGCACTCCTGCAGGCGGTGGGAGAGCCCCTGCTCTCCAGCAGCATCCGTCTACCTCAGGAGCAGCATGTTCTCAACGATCCTGAAGAGATCCACCAGCGTCTCTCCGGTCAGGTGGAGCTGGTGATCGATGGGGGCATCCTGCTTTCCGACCCCTCCACCGTGGTGGATCTGACCGGGCCAACGCCGGTTGTCCTGCGCAGTGGCGCCGGAGATCCGACGGTTTTTATGTAAAGCCCTTATCTCCCCCCCCGCGTTTGCCGAAAAGGGTGTCAGACGGATAAAACCATGGCAAGGAGAGAGGGGCGATGAAAAAGGTGGCGAAGCAATCCTGGGTGCCTTTACGGGACTATCTGGTGGGGGGAGTGCGTCCCGCCAAAAAGGCCCCCCAACCGGTTCGGGATCCCTCACTGCCCGCCACCTGGGTCTCCGCCTGGGACTATTGGGTGCAGGGCGTGCGCAAACCGCCTGCAATCGACGAGAGGACAACCATTGTCGCCCTGAAACCCGTGCCACCCGCACCGCCTCCCGTTGCCGAGTTGTGGCTGACGGAGGAGGATGTGATCGCTGACATTCAAGCCATTTTTGCCCGGAGCCTCGTGCCGATGAAGGTGGAGGAGATGCGCTATGCCAACCAGCAGGAGCGGGTGCGTGGCGAAATTGCCGATGAGGAGTGGCAATACCGGGAAGCCCGTCTGGAAGAGATGCAGGAGGAGCATTTTGTCCGCCTGGAAGAGATTGTGCAGTGGTATGTGGACAACTATTTCCGCGAATTTGAAACGGAGATGGCAAC
>JADGCE010000081.1:0-3205 GCA_015229095.1 Magnetococcales bacterium
GTCCAACTGCCGGGAGAGGCCGGCGACCACCTCCTGCCAGGGCAGAGAAAACTGCTCTCCATCGCTCATGTTTTTCACCAGCAGGCACCCCTCCAGCAACTCCCGATCCCCCAGAATCAGGACAAAACGGGCCTGGGTACGATCTGCCCGCCGCAACTGGGCTTTCATGCTGCCACCCAGGGGATCCAGCAGGATCGGCAAGCCGGCATCCCGCCACTGCTCCGCGCCCAGCAGAGCCTGGCGACGCGCCTCCTCTCCGACGGCCACCAGGTAGAAGTCCGGTCGGGGGAGAAGGCTACCCCGGCTGGCCTCCAACAACAACACCAGCCGCTCCATGCCCATGGCAAAACCGATGGCGGTGGTGGGTGGTCCCCCCATCTCGGCCACCAGACCGTCATAGCGTCCCCCGGCGGCCACCGCATTTTGCGCGCCCAGGGCGGTGGTGGTCACCTCAAAAGCGGTGCGGTTGTAATAATCCAAGCCTCGTACCATGAGGGGATTGATCACAAAAGGCAAGCAGAGATCCGTCAACAGGGTGGTCAAACCCTGAAAATGGTCGGCACAGGCCCCACACAGCGCATCCTTCATGAACGGCGCCTGCCGTGCCACCCCACGGCATCCCTCCCCTTTGCAGTCCAGAATGCGGAGTGGGTTGCGGGCGAGGCGCTGCTGGCAATGGTCACACAAGGTGGCCGCATGGGCTTGCAAAAAGTCAAACAGGCGCGCCCGGTAGGGGGTGCGACACTGGGGGCAACCCAGGGAGTTGATCTCCAGGGTCAAAGAGTCGGCCACACCGATACGGCGCAAAAAGCGCACGATCATGGCCATCATCTCCGCATCCGCCCAGGGCCCCTCGGCGCCAAACAGTTCACAACCCATCTGATGAAATTGCCGATAGCGCCCTTTTTGTGGCCGCTCGTAGCGGAACATCGGCCCCATATAGTAGACCGCCCAGGGCAGGGAGCGGTGCAAATTGTTGTCGATAAAGGAGCGTACCACCGAGGCGGTGCCCTCCGGTCGCAGGCTGAGGGACTCTCCCCCCCGATCGGCAAAGGTGTACATCTCCTTTTCGACAATGTCGCTGCTGCTGCCCACCGCCCGGGCAAACAGGGCGGTCTGCTCAAACAGAGGGGTGCGCAGCTCCTGATAACCGTAGGCGCCAAACAGTTGCCGCGCCTGCTCTTCCAGCCATCGCCAGCTGGCCGTTTCAACCGGTAAAATATCCCGTACACCCCGCACTGTGCTCATGCCTGCTCCTCTCCTTCTGCCTGCCGCATGCGGGCCGCTGCGGCTTCCACCTCCCGCACCAGGGTCTCCAGGGCCTCCGCATCCGCCACCTTGGCCTCCGCCTGCCCGTTCCGATAGAGCAGATGGCCTCCCGTTCCCCCCACCAGACCCACCGCGCTCTCCCGTGCCTCGCCCGGCCCGTTGACGATGCAGCCGATCACGGAAACCGTCAGGGATTCCTGAATATGGCTCAACCGTTTTTCCAACTGGGCCACCACATCGATCACGGCAAAGGTTTGCCGGGCACAGGTGGGGCAGGAGACAATGTTGACCCCCCGACTGCGCAATCCCAGGGTTTTGAGAATTTCAAAACCGACCCGCACCTCCTCCACCGGATCGGTGGAGAGGGAGACCCGCAGGGTATCTCCGATCCCCTCCACCAGCAACAATCCCAGACCGATGGCCGACTTGACCGTACCGGCGACCAACCCCCCCGCTTCGGTGATGCCCAAATGGAGGGGATACTCCACCTGCCGCGCCAACAGTCGATAGGCCGCCACCGTCATCCCCACATGACTGGCTTTGAGGCTGATTTTAATCTCAGGATAGTTTAACGCTTCCAGCAGGCGGACATGGTACAAAGCCGACTCCACCATCGCCTCGGCACAGGGTTCTCCGTAACGGGACAGCAGATCCCGTTCCAGGGAACCGGCATTGACGCCGATACGGATGGGCACCTGCCGCTCCCGGGCGGCCTGCACCACCTCGGCCACCCGCTGTTGCGAGCCGATATTGCCGGGATTGATGCGCAAGCCGTCGATCCCCTGTTGCAGGGCAATCAGGGCCAAACGGTGGTCAAAGTGGATATCGGCAATGAGGGGAACCGTGACCTGGGCGCGAATGGCGCCCACCGCCTGGGCCGACTCCTGATCGGGACAGGAGATGCGCACCAGATCGGCCCCTGCTGCGGCCAATGCCTGAATCTGGGCCACCGTGGCGGCCACATTGCGGGTATCGGTGTTGGTCATCGACTGCACGCTGATGGGAGCGTCGCCACCGATCTGCACCGCACCCACCCGCACCGGGCGACTCAAGCGTCGCCCGGCGGACAAGGGCGACACCTTCACGGCTTGGCCCTCCGCAGCAGGGCATCGGCGGTCAGCTCCACCCCATTCAACTCCTCCCCAGCGCTGCCCAGATGGGGCAGTTCCCGCTTGCCAACCCGCAGACGAACGGCACCGGCATTGCCCAGGGTGGCCACAAACCGCTCCCCCGGCGGAACACGGAAAAGATGATGGGGCTGCATGACCATATCTTTGACAACCTTGCCCGTCTCATCCTGAATCTGCACCCACACCATCTCATCCGCCAGCAGCGAGACCGCCTGCTCCGACTCCGGTTGCCAATCGGCTGCACCGCTCACCTTTTCCTGATAACGCTCGCTGATGGAACGGGGCAACTCGCTGCGCCCTTTCTCCTTTTCCCGGCTGGTTGCCGGGTTGCTCTCCTGGCCCGCCGGTTTGCCAGGGGGGGCGGCGGGCTTGTCCAGGAGAGGGGGTGCCGACGGGATGTTTTGCTCCGTCACCACAGGCTTGGCGATACTCCATTCGGTGATGACCAGCGTGCTGGCACTCCCCGGTGGCGTGGCCTTGTCCGTGGCCATCGGCGGTGTGCTCTTGCCGGCGCCCTCTGGATGTGTGGCCTTGTCCGTGGCCACCGGCGGTGTGGTTTTGCCGGCACCCTCTGGCGGTGTGGCCTTGTCCATGGCCCCCGGCGGTGCGGTTTTGCCGCTCTCCTCTGGTCGTGCAGACTTGCCGGTTGCAGGAAGCTGTATGGGCTTGGTGGACATCTCCAACGCCACCGGCTTGCCAGGCAACCCAGACGCCGACGGTTGGCCGGCTGGTTCGGCGGTGGCCGGTTTGTTGGATAATTCAGCAGTTACCGGTTTGCCGGGTGGTTTGGGTTGTGCCGCTTGGCC
>JADGCE010000081.1:3305-11922 GCA_015229095.1 Magnetococcales bacterium
CGGTTTGCCGGGTGGTTTGGGTTGTGCCGCTTGGCCGGCTGGTTCGGCAGGCAGATTTTTGCCGGTGGAGCCTGCCGCCGCCACCTTGTCGGAGGCTGCGGTCGCCTTCTTGTCGGACGGCGTGCTCCCACGGTTGGCTGCGGAGGTTTCATTGCCCTGACCCGTCGGGGCGGCAGGGGTCAACTTGACGCTGACCGATCGCGACTGGGGTGATGACGGGGGCATGACGGGCGTGCGCGCCTCTTCCCCCTCCTGGGGTGGCGTCGGTTGGCCCATCTGCGCAAACCATGCCTTGCCCTTTTGCAACCAGGCGGCGGCAAGGGAGGAGGGGCCCTGGGGCTCTTCGTGTACCGGTTCCTCTTCCACCACCGGCGGCACCGCCGGGGTTGGCGGCACTACCCCGCTGGCAGGGCCTGTGGGTGGGGAAGAGCGTTTGGCTACCCCTCCGGCATGTTGCGCCGTCGATTTGGGGGGAGGGGATGCCATCTCCGCGCCGTCGTTGCGGGCAGGGCGATCAAACAAACGGGCCAGCAGCGTGCTGACCAGATCACCCTTCTCCGGCTCCGGTTCTGCATCCAGGAGCGGCTCGGTGGTGTCCCTCTCGCCCGTGCCACGGGCCGCCGGAGGGTGCTCTGCGCGCCGTGGGGTGATGCTGGGCAACTCCGGGGAGCGCGCTGTCACGGCCAGATTGGAAAAATGGTTTTCATAAACAAAAAATAATAACAACAACAAAAGAATACCGCTCAACACCACCAGCGGGGAAGGGCGATGACGCAAGGTTTCCGGGGCAGAAAACGGCTCGGTATGCAGGGCATCCTCATGGCCGGATCCCTCCAGATAGCGTTCGATAAAGTCCCGATCCGTCAGTTCGAGACTCTCCGCATAGAGGCGCAGAAAGCCGGCGACAAAGGTGGATCCCGGCAATTTTTCCACCTCCCCGGCCTCCAGGGCCAGGAGATAGACATCCCGGATGCGCGTCCGCCGGTACATTTCGCCGATACTGAGCCCTTGCTGTTCGCGCACCTGGCGCAAATAGGCCCCGACCTGCAGGGCCGTGGGGGGGGGCAGGTTGCTGCCCGCTCGGGAGAGGCGATCCATGCTCGGCTCGGCAAACAGATCCTCCTGGGCACTCCCTTCCGGGTTGATCGGGGCACGCGACCTTTTCCTGAATATGCTCATCGCCTTTTATCCAATAGCAAAATCCGTTGCGACGCCCGTTGCGACGCCTCTGTCCCTGCCGCCAGGGTGACGATACGGGAGAGCAGTGTGCGCAGTTCCGTCAACTCCCCCGGGGTCAGGCTGGTCGCCGGGTCCGCTGCCGCCCCCGGTCGCAGGGCAAACAGGGCATCCGCCAACCGTTCCATCACAGCCACCTGGTCGGGATGGGCAGCCAGCGCATGGCGCAACTGCTGCTTTTCCAGGTCAAAATGCCGTTTTCCATGGTGATGTTCGGCCAATTCCAGACGGGCTGGCAGATGATGGCCGTTGATCTCCAGGGCCTTTTCCAGTGCGGTCACCATCGGCGGCTCCTGACCCCGCTGCTTGTACAACAGGGCCAGATTGAACCAGATATCCGCGACACCCTCCTCCTGACGACCGCCCTGGGTGGCCCCCTGCAGGGCCGCCTGCAGGGCCCGTTCCGCCTGTTCCAGCAAGGCCGGGCAGCCGCTGCTCTCCGGTGTTTCGGCGCAGGAGAGGGTATAGACCCGCAAACGGGCCACCCCCAGATTGTTGTTCAGGCCGCTGTCATCGGGTCGCAGTCGGTGGGCCTCCTCCAGACTTTCCAAGGCTTGCAGAGGACGACCCACCTGATCATACGCCAAACCCAGTCGGGCCAATAGTGCCACGTTGCCGGGTTGCAAGCGGTTGGCCTGCTGCAGGGCGGGCAGGGCCATCTGGGGGTTGCCCCGCTCCAGGTAGGCTTTGCCCTTGTCAAAGAGGGTTTGAAACTCCTGCTCCTCTTTTTCCAGCCCTGGGCCCGTCGTGCAGCCCAGCAGCAGAGCGCAGCCCAGCACAACCGGCCATCGACGACAGAAAAACAGAGACATTGCCCGGCTCCTTTATGGGATATAAAAGCCATTGGTCAAAGGATAACGGCGATCCTTGCCAAAGGCGCGGCGGCTGACCCGCACCCCAGGGGGGGCCTGCCGCCGTTTGTACTCGTTGCGATCCACCCGCCGGATCACCTCTGTGGCCACGGCAGGGTCGATGCCCGCCGCGATCATCTCCGGCAATCCCTGTTCCTGCTCCACATAAAGCTCCAATATGCGATCCAGGATCGGATAGGGGGGCAGGCTGTCGCTATCCTTTTGGTTGGGGCGCAACTCGGCGGTGGGGGCCTTGCTCAACACCCGTGCGGGAATCGGTGGCTGCTCACCCCGTTCTGTCGCCCACTGGTTGCGGGCCACGGCCAGCCGATAGACCATCCCTTTCAGGAGATCCTTGAGGACCGAATAGCCTCCGGCCATATCCCCGTAGAGGGTGGCATAACCGACGCTCATTTCGCTTTTGTTGCCCGTGGTGATCAGCAGTTTGTGCCGTTTGTTGGCCACGGCCATCAACAGGGTGGCACGGATGCGGGGCTGAATGTTTTCGTCGGTGACATCGGTGGCGCAGCTCTGATCGTCGGCCAGCAGCCCGGCCAACTCTGTGCGGAACAGCTCAAACAGGGCGTCAATGGGGATGGTATGCAACGCAATGCCCAGAAGGGCGGCCTGTTCGGCGGCATCGGTCAAACTCTCTGCCGAGGTATAGCGGGAGGGCATCATCAGCGCATCCACGTGGTTGGCACCCAGGGTGTCGGCGCAAATCACCGCTGTCAAAGCCGAATCGATCCCCCCGGAGAGACCCAGCACCACGCCGGTAAAGCCGTTTTTGGCCACATAATCCTTCAATCCCAGAGAGAGGGCTTCATAAACCTCCTGCTCCAGGCTGGGCAGAAGAGTCACCGCAGGCAGCGGATCGGCCACCGCTTGCAACTGCACCGGAGTGCCGGGCAGATGGCTCACCCGCAGCAGGCGCAAATCCTCTGCATAAAAACGGCACCGGCAAACCATTCGTGGCGTCGCGGAGTCTGCTTCCGCCTGGATGGCAAAGGAGCCCCCATCGAAGACCAGTTCATCCTGTCCCCCCACCTGGTTGACGTAGATCACGGGGAGGCCATGTTCCACAATGCGCTGTCGCACCATCCTCTCCCGTTCCTGCTGTTTGCCCATGTGATAGGGGGAGGCGTTCAGGTTGATGATCAGCTTGGCCCCGGCTGCGGAGAGGCTGGCGAGGGGATCGCCGGTATGCCACATGTCTTCACAAATGGTGATGCCCAGGTTGACGCCCCGATAGGGGAAAACACGCACTGTTTTTCCAGGGATAAAATAGCGTTGTTCGTCAAAGACGCTGTAATTGGGCAGTCGCCATTTGCTCACCATGCCCACCTCCTGCCCGGCCCAGACAAAAAGGGCGGCGTTGAACAACCCTTCCGCCCCAGGCCGGACTGTGCCATAAATAACGTCGATGCCGACGTTCACCAACGCCTGGTGCAATCGCTGTTCGGTCTCGGCCAACTGTTGCAGGAAAAGCGGTTTGTGCAACAGATCTTCCGGCGGATAGCCGGTCAGGACCAGTTCGGGAAAGAGCACCAGGGAGGCGCCTTGGGCCTGGGCACGGCGGGCCACATTCAGCAGCAGTTCTGCATTGTTGGCCAGCGCGCCCACATGGGGGTTGACTTGTGCGATCGCCAGGATAAATTCCATTGGAGCCCAGGGTTACGGTATCAGGGGGAGGTGGCTGTGGCCCCCACGGTCAAGCCACGTGCCCTCAAGTATATCCACCCGGATCACAAACGAAAAGGTTCCCTCATGAATATTCGCCATTGGGTGCGTCCCGAGGTACTGGAGATGACGGGTTATCAGCCCGGCGAGCAGCCGGCGGGTGGCGTTCCGTTGATCAAACTGAATACCAACGAAAACCCTTTCCCGCCACCCGTTGCCGTGCAGCAGGCCATTGCGGCCGCCAACCTGGAACAGCTGCGTCTCTATCCGGAGCCCTCCTGCCGGCCGGTGCGGGAGGCGGCTGCTGCGGCGTATGGGTTGCAGGCGGACCAGGTGGTGGTGGGCAACGGGTCGGACGATCTGCTGACCATTGTGTTGCGCACCTTTGTGGGGCCCGGCGAGGGGGTCGCCGTCCCCACCCCCACCTATTCCCTCTACCACAGCTTGACGCAGATTCAGGGCGGGCGTTTTTCTGCCGTTCCCTGGGGGGAGTCCGGGACATTGCCAGTGGCGGCGTTGCTGGAGCAGCATCCCAAGCTGCTGCTCATCGCCCGTCCCAACGCGCCCACCGGCCATGCCGTTCCCCTGGAGGCGGTGGCGGAGCTTTGTCGCAAGAGCCAGGGTGTGGTGGTGCTGGATGAGGCCTATGTGGATTTTGCCGATGACAACGGCCTGGCCCTGTTGCCGCATCATGCCAACCTGATTCTCACCCGCACCTTTTCCAAATCCATGGCCCTGGCGGGCTTGCGCGTCGGTCTGGCCTTCAGCAGTGTCGCCCTGGCCGAACAGATGCACAAGGTGCGGGACTCCTACAATGTCAATCGCCTCTCCCAGGTGGGGGCGGTGGCCGCCCTGCGCCATCTGGCCGACTACCAGCCCATGCTGGAGAGCATTCGTCAGGAGCGGCAGCGTGTGACGATCGCCCTGCGCCAGCGGGGGTTTCAGGTCACGGAGAGCCAGGCCAATTTTATCCTGGCACGGGTGCCACCGCCGCCCCATCCGGGCAGCCCTCTGCAAGGGGGGCGGGATTGGCTGGAGGCCCTGCGGGCGGCGGCCATTCTGGTGCGCCATTTTGGCCAGGAGCCCACCCTGGCGGACCATCTGCGCATCACCATCGGTCGTCCAGAGGAGATGGCCCAACTGCTCCAGCAGGTGGACCGCCTGCTGGAGCGTCAGGCATAATGTGACAACCAAACCACAGGGGAGTTCTGCCATGTCGGAACAGCGTACAGTCGCCATGCTCAAATGTCATGGGGCCAGCAACGATTTTATCATCCTGGACGAATGCGATGCCGTTTTGATTCCCGACGCCCTCAAGGCCGCTTTTGCCCGTCTGGTCTCCGACCGGAGGGGAGGCATCGGCGCGGATGGTGTCATTTTTGTCTCCCGTTTTGATGCCCGGCATCCCCGCATGCGTTTTTTCAATCCCGATGGCAGTGAGGCGGAGATGAGCGGCAATGGCATCCGGTGCGCCTCCCGCGCCTGTTTTGAGGGGGGCTATGCCGGGCAGGATCCCCTTGTTTTCAAGACGCCGGGCGGTTTTTTCAAGACGGAAAATTTTTTTTCCGACACCCACCAACTGCCTTTTGTCCGTCTGAGCACCGACGCTGTTTCCACCAACCCGGAAAACATTCTGGCCAGTCGCAGCTCTGCCCCTTTCATCAACCAGCCGTTTCATGTGCATGGCCAACAGTGGATGGGCACCCTGCTTGCCATCGGCAATCCCCATCTGGTTGTGCCGGTTTTGGATCTGCACGCCCTGGATCTGATGACCCTGGGAGCGGCCATGGAGCACCATCCCATGTTTCTCAACCGCGCCAATGTCAGTTTTGTGCAGGTGGTGGACCGCCGCACCCTGCTGGTGCAGACCCACGAACGGGGTGTGGGGTTGACCCTCTCCTGTGGTACAGGGATGACCGCCTCGGTGTTGGCGCAGCTGCTCAACGGCACGGTGGACAATCATGTGCCGGTGGAGGTGCATAGCGCGGGGGGTATTGTCTGGGTGACCCCCCAGGTGAACGGAGAGCGCGTGGCCGCCCAGTTGACCGGCAATGCCACCTGGCTCTATCGGGGTAAACTGTTTCTGGAGATCGATGCCGAGGAGATTCGCTTCGCCTCCCCGCAGCGGCTGGAACGGGAGATGGATTATGAAGAGGAGGGGGCGCGCTTTGCACAATTGGCCAAACAGAGCCGTTTTGATCGTACCATCCTCAAAGGCACCTCCCTGGAGCCTCTTCTCCAGGCAGGGCTGCACGCATGATGGATCGTCTCACAACACAACAGCACAACAGGTAAACGTGCATGACGGCCTTTTCCCAGGATTTTCCTCATGGCATCACCTGTATCGACACCGGTTATTGGCGACCGGGCTTTGCCGCTGCCTACCTGTTGATCGAGGGGGGTGAGGCCCTCTTTATCGAGACCGGGCCCAGCCATGCCGTACCCCGGTTGCGGGCAACCCTGGCCCACAAGGGGCTCTCCCCGGAGGCCCTGCGCGCCATACTGGTCACCCATGTCCATTTGGATCATGCCGGTGGGGCGGCGGAACTGCTGAACCATCTGCCAGAGGCCCAATTGCGGGTGCACCCCCGTGGCCTGCGCCATCTGCTGGACCCGACCCAGCTGCAGGCCGGGGCAGAGGCGGTCTATGGCCCGGAACGGTTTCAATCCCTGTTGGGAACGGTACAACCGGCGGATTCCCAACGGACAAAGAGCACCGAAGATCAGGAAATGGTCGGCTGGCCGGGGCGTCCCCTGACCATCCTCCACACCCCCGGCCATGCCCTGCATCACCAATGCATCTGGGATCCCACCAGCGGAGGCCTCTTTACCGGCGACGCCTTCGGCATCTCCTACCGCATTTTTGACCAGGGAGAGGAGCGGTTGCTCTTTCCTGCCACCACCCCGGTGCAGTTTGATCGGGAAGCCAGTCACCACACCCTGGATCGTTTGGCCGCCCTCTCTCCCAAGTGGCTCTTTTTGACCCATTTTGGTCCGGTGCCGTTCACCAACCGCCTGACCGACCGCCTGCACACCCTGCTGGACCGCTTTGCCGACCTGGCCGACCTGCATGGGGCGCAAAAAGGGCCAGAGCCACTCACCGAGGCCTTGCACCAGCTTTTGTACCAGGAGTGCCCGCCGGCGCTTCCTCCTCTCTCCGACGCCCTCTGTCGTGATTGGCTGGCCATGGATTGCGCCCTCAACGCCCAGGGATTGCGCGTCTGGCAGCAGCGGCGATCATGCTGAAAAATATCCTGCTTTTTCTTCTGTTGCGACCTTCCGGGCTCTTTGCCCGCATGCGGGGTTATGATTTATTGCCCCTGGCATTGATTTTGCAAGCCTTTCGCTGGCACTCCACCGCATTGACCACCATGGTGAGCCTCTACCAGGAGCGCAGCCCCATGTTGCTCCCCGTCCCCTTCGGCATCGATCCCGACCGCTACCGATGGATGGAAATTTTTGCGTATGGACCCTATGGATTGCTGATCATAACCGGCATCGCCTATCTGGTCTGGGTGCGGGGGGAGCCCCATGCCACCATCAAGCCCATGACCTTTCGCAAATGCTGGGAGTTGATCGGCCTCTGTTTTTTTGCCCCCTGGCTGCCCAGCCTGTTGTTGGATGCCTTTCTGGTCAAAATGGGCTGGGGGGGGCCGGCCATCATCATTCCCTGGCATGTCACCATCCTGGCTGTGGAAATGGTGTTGACCTGCGTGGGATTGCACGCCGTTTTCGGCATCCCTTTCCCCAGGGCACTCCGCCTGGGGGCACTCGCCGGCATCGCTTTTCTGGTCTTTGCCGGACTTTTGGTGCGCTGATGGGGGTGAAATCCCACAGGGGTTATTGTCGACCACCCGTCCGAGTCATGATCGGCGCGGGTTTTTGGGGGCGGCCATGGGATTTTCCTGGCGGCCCATTCAACCAATCGGAGGAACCATGAAACGGATTCTGCTCTCCATCCTGTTTTTGCTGCTGGTGTACTCCGGGCAGGGAGTGGCCGAGGAGGAGCTGACGGCTCTGCGCAAGGCGGCTGCGCGAGGCGATGCCCAGGCCCAGAACGCTTTGGGCTTGCGGTATGCCATGGGTACAGGGCTCCCTCAGCACAGCGAGGAGGCGGTCAAATGGTTTCGCAAGGCCGCCAAACAGGGCAACGCCGAATCCCAGTACAACCTGGGTTTGATCTATGCGCGTGGTCAGGGGGTTCCAGAAAATTTTCAGGAGGCGGTGCGCTGGTCGCGCAAGTCGGCAGAACGGGGCCATGCCAAGGGTCAGGCATTGTTGGGCGCCTTGTACGAGCAGGGGATGGCCCTTCCAAAAAACCTGGCGGAGGCGGCTAGGTGGTATCGGCGGAGTGCCAATCAGGGCAATGATATGGGCCAGTTGAAGCTGGGTCTCCTCTACGAGCAGGGCCAGGGTGTGCCGCAGGATTTTGTGCAGGCCCACATGTGGCTCTCTCTGGCCGCTGCACAGGGAAACCATGAGGCCATGAACCGGGTGGAGGGGGTTGCCAAACGCCTGGATGTTGCCCAGTTGGCCCAGGCGCAAGAGATGGCGAGCGACTGGCAGTCGGACCAGGAAAAAGCGTCCACTTCCAAACGGCAGCCACCCACGGTTTCAGGGGCGGTTGCACCCACGCCGATGGCGTCCGCCCTTTCGACAGCGCGTCTCCCCGCCATTTCGGCAGCACCCGTTTTGGCAACACCCGTTCCGGCGACCACCGTTGCAGCCGCCCCTGCTCCGGCGGTGGAAGCCCCGGCGGTGTCTGCTTGGACCGTCCCTGCTCCGGTGGCAGAAGCCCTGGCGGCGCCTGTTTTGGCGGCGCCTGCTTCGGAAACGCCTGTTTTGGCCGC
>JADGCE010000082.1:0-5066 GCA_015229095.1 Magnetococcales bacterium
TGGCCAAACTCGTCCAGGTAGGCAATGAAATGCATAAACTCTTTCCAAAAATCGCGAAAGCCCGCGCTTGCGCACGGGCTTCGGAGTCAGAGCCGCCACTGACTCAAAGCAGGGCGCGTCTGGTGACATGGTAGCAGGAAAGGCACCGCATTCAAGAAAAAACAGATCCCGGAAGCAATTTTTCCGACACGCGGCCATTGCGGGCGCGCCGTATAACACTCCGGCCCACACAAGAGGCCGATGGCGCCTCACATCTCCCGATAACCCGGTCCACTGCCCCCCTGGGGTGGCGTCCAGCGTATGTTGTCCAGAGGGTCTTTGATATCACAACATTTGCAGTGCAGGCACTGGTCGGCATGCAGACGCAGACCCCATCGCTCCTCCGCCAACGCCCGCAACTCAAAGACCGCCGCCGGGCAAAAACGCAATTCCGGATTGGCAAAACGGTGCCGACCCTCGCGACCGGGGAGATCCGGATCCCCCAACTGCAGATGCACGGGTTGATCTTCGGCATAGTGCAAGCCGCTGGCCGCCAACGCGCTGCTCCGCTCCAGGCTGGGATGGCCCACAGGCGGGGGTGGCAAAGGGGGAGGCTCCCCGGAGAGGCGGGGTTGCAGGCGCTGCCGGTCCCGCTGCCGCCAATGCAGGGTCCAGGGGGAACGGCCCGCCAGGGTGTGTTCCCACAGGGCATTGAGCAGGCCGCTCCACAACCCGCCCCGGAATCCAGGCCGCACATTGCGTACCCGCTGCAGTGCCTGCCCCCAGGAAGAGTGGAGAACGGCCTCGGTATAGTCCTGCAAACAGCGGGCAGAAAAATCCCGTCGATCGAAGGCGGTCAGGATGGTCTCGGCAGCCAACTGGCCGGAGGCCAGGGCATTGCCGATCCCCTGCAGGGTGGCGGCATTCAAAAAGCCGGCGCTGTCGCCCACCAGCATCCCCCCGGCAAAGGCCAGTTGCGGCAGGCTTTGCCACCCCCCGATGGCCAACGTGCGGGCACCGTATCCCAACAGACGGCCAGAGTGCAGATGGGGACGAATCAGCGGATGCTGTTTCCAATGTTGCAGGGCCACAAAAGGGTCCAACAGGGGATGACGATAGTCCAGATCCACCACCAGCCCCAGAGCCGTGCGGTTGGCACGCGGTCGATAGAGAAAACCACCGCCATGGGCATGCTGCCGCCACGCCGACTCCAGGGGCCAGCCCAGGGTATGCAACACCGCCCCGGCCTGGCTGTCGGGTGTCTCCCACAGCTCCTTGATGCCCAGGGCATACCGTTGTGGCGAACTGCGCTTGTTCGGAATGGCCGCCGCCAACCCCAGGCGACGGATCACCTGGCCGCTGAGAAAGCCTCGACACCCCTCGGCCAGTACGGTGACAGGGGCACGCAGGCAAACCCCCGGCTGAAACCCCGCCTTGGGCTGCCCGGCCCGATCCCGTCCCAGGTCGCCACTGACCACCCCCACCAACTGTTGCCCCTCCCAGAGCAGAGAGGTGGCGGCAAAGCCGGGAAAAACATCCACCCCCTGCTGTTCCGCCCGTTCGGCCAACCAGCGACAGAGCAGACCCAACGATACCATGCGAGCGGCTCCATGACGACCACCCTGATCGTGCCGCCATTCCCGCAATAACGGCAACGGATGGGCCTGCTGACGGCGCAAAAGCCAGAGAGACTCCTCCAGCACCGGGCTCTCCAGCGGGGCTGCCCCGGCTCCCCCAGCCGTCGTCGACTGTTCGTCCCAGTCAGGCAACAGGGCCGTCAACAGGGCCGGATCCACCAGCGCACCGGCCAGAAGATGGTCGCCGATCCGGGCCGCTTTTTCCAGCACACCCACCGACAACGCCTGACCCCGCAAACGGCCAAGCCTGCGCAGGTGCAAAGCGGTGGCCAGCCCGGCCGGCCCCGCCCCCACAACCAACACATCGAATGTCAACGTCTCCACCGACATGGTCCAGGTTCTCCCTGTCACCGCCACGAATATGCCCGCACACCGAAGAGGAACGGTTGTTTTTGCAGAGTTGTCCTGTTACGTTAACAGATCGAGCCGATTGCTGCGTCTGTTCCCTGGTCTCATCACCCACAGCCGCCTGCCGGAGAGGACACACCGTTGTCCTATCATCATTTTACCAACGGGAAAAGGAGTATTGTCGCCCATGCAAGCAAAATCTATCGCCGTGGTGACCGGCGGTGCCGGATTTATCGGCAGTCACATGGTGGATCGCCTGTTGCGGGAGGGATATACGGTGCGGGTCGTGGACAATCTGACCGGCGGTCGTCTCTCCAACCTGGCCCACCTGGAGCGCACAGCCGACTTCAGCCTGGAAGAGTGCGATATACGGGATTTATCCCCCGACAGCAGCGTTTTCAGCGATGTCAGCTATGTGTTTCATTTTGCAGGCATAGGCGACATTGTCCCCTCCATCGAACAGCCGATTGACTATATGGCGACCAATGTGCAGGGCACCGTGCGCGTCCTGGAAGCGGCCCGCCACGGAGGGCGTGCAACCCTCAAGCGTTTTGTCTATGCGGCCTCCTCCTCCTGTTACGGTTTGGCAGAGACCCCGACGCGGGAAGATTATCCCATGCAACCCCAATATCCCTATGCGTTGAGCAAATACCAGGGAGAACAGGTGGTGTTGCACTGGGGCCAGGTCTACGATATGCCCGTCAACTCCATGCGCATTTTTAACGCCTATGGACCACGGGTACGGACCACCGGAGCCTATGGCGCGGTATTCGGGGTCTTTTTCCGGCAAAAACTGGCGGGCAAGCCCTATACCGTGGTGGGAGATGGCACCCAGACACGGGATTTTATCTATGTCACCGATGTGGCAGAGGCCTTTTTCCTGGCGGCGCACCATCCCCATCTCGGCGAAATTTATAATATCGGGGCGGACAAACCCCAATCTGTCCTGCATCTGGTGGAGTTGCTGGGGGGGTCGGTGGCCAACGGCGATGTGGTCTTTTTGCCCAAACGCCCAGGGGAACCGGATTGCACCTGGGCCAACACCGAAAAAATCACCCGTCTGTTGGGCTGGAAGCCCTCCGTGGATTTTAAAACCGGCGTCTCCATCATGCTGCAGGACATCGACAAATGGCAGGATGCCCCGTTGTGGGATGCCGACAGCATTGCCAAGGCCACCGCGACATGGTTCCGGCATATGGACAAAAAATAATCCATGAGCATTGCGCACCGGTGGGGCCCTCTGCTGTGGGCATGGATCATCCTGTGGAGCCTTTGGCCGGCCCCTGTGCGTGGGACGGAAGGGGAGGAGATCCCCTATGTGGTGCTGTTTGCCGGTCTGGAGCAACCAGAAACCAGCACCCTGGAGCCCTTGCTGCGGACCGCCAGCCTCTGCGAGCAGGAAAAAGCATCTCCCCCCGCCAACCGCTCGATTTTGCTGCACCGTGTCAAGCAGGATGAGGCCGTGCTGGTCGGAGCCTTGCGCTCACGGGGCTATTTTGCCGCGCAGGTCACCGCTGCCATCACCCATGACAGCAGCACGGAGAACACCCCGGCACAGATCCTCTTTACGGTGGATGCGGGCCCCCTGTATCACTGGGGTCATATCGAGATCCAAGTGCTGCCGCCCGACGACAGCGGCGCGTTGCATCCACCCGCCGACGGGGAACCAGCGCCGGTGGCCACCCCGGAACCACCCCCAACTGCGGAAAACGCCGCCTTTGTCATCCCCACCGCCGCCGCACTCTCCTTGACCCCCGGTGAAGAGGCCATCGCCCGGAAGGTCTTTGCCGCCGAGGAGCACCTGTTGCAGGAGGCCAAAAAGCAGGGCTTTGCCTTCGCCAAACTCGCCAAACGGCACACCCAGGTGGATCATGACCGGCACACGTTGGATCTGCACCTGCGTATCGAGGTGGGTCCACGGGTGTGGCTCGGTGCCGTCCAACTGACGGGCACCGAACAGATTGCCACCGACTATCTGCGCAAACGTATCCCCTGGCCCACGGAACAGCCGACAGAGCCCATCCCCTTTCATCCCCAACGGATAGAGGAACTCCGCCACGCCATGATGGGCACCGGACTGTTCAATGCCGTGCGCATCCACATCAACCCCGAAGCCGATGCGCAGGGTCTGCATCCGATCCACGTCGATCTGAGCCAGCGCAAACACCGTTCGGTGGGGGCAGGGATCGGCTACAGTACCGGCACCGGTGCCAAAGTGGCGGCCAACTGGGAAAATCGCAATCTGTTCGAGTCTGGCGAAACGGTGCAGGTCAAGGGTGCGGCGGCCATGAATCTGCTGCATCTGGAGAGCGCATTCGGCAAACCGGATTTTTTGCAGATGCAACAAAAGCTGTTGATCTCGGCCAGTCTGGATAAGGAAGATACCGAAGCCTTTTACAAGGATTCCTTTGGGGTGGATGCAGGTCTGAGCAGACCCCTGGCCCCCCAGTTGGAACTCTCGTACGGGGTAGGCTACCGTCTGGCCAATGAGAAAGATCGCAGCGGTCGCCAACAGGAAAAATTGTTCGGCCTCATTTCAACACCGGTCAAAATGAGTTGGGATCGGCGTGACAACCTGCTGGAGCCCGGCCACGGCTGGTATCTGAATCTCCTGGGGGCCGGCATTGCCGACACCCTGGACTCAGGGGTCTGGTTTGGCAAATTTTCTGGTCAATACCGCCGTTACTATACCCTGCCCAGTCTGCCCGAACTGGTGCTGGCCGGTCGGATCGGGGCCGGGACCATTCTGGGCAGCAGTCGGGAAAATGTACCCGCCGACGAACGCTTTCTGGTCGGCGGCGGCGGTTCGGTACGGGGCTATGGTTTCCAGATGGCCGGAGAGGTGGACAAAAACAACAAACCCCTGGGGGGACGTTCCCAACTGGAATTTTCGGCAGAAAGCCGCCTGCAGGCCACCGATTCCCTGGGCATGGTGCTGTTTCTCGACGGTGGACGGGCCTTTGTCGCCTCCCTGCCGGAAGACAACGAGCCGCTGCTGCTGGGCGCAGGCGGCGGCATCCGCTACAAAACACCGATTGGACCGTTGCGTCTGGATGTGGGCACGCCGTTGCACCGCCGCCCGGTGGTGGATGACCCCTACCA
>JADGCE010000082.1:5166-11904 GCA_015229095.1 Magnetococcales bacterium
TTGCCCCTGCTGTGGCGGGGTGTGGCGAGCCTGGTTCTGCTGCTCATCGTGCTGCTGCTCTCCGCGCTGCTGGCCCTGCAAAGCAAAACCGGTCAACAACAGCTGGCCGCTGCCCTGGAACAGTGGCTCAGCACCCCGGAGCGGCGGTTGACGGTGGAGGGGTTGCATGGCCAATTGCCCTGGGAGCTCCGTATCAACCGCCTGGCCTGGGCCGACGGAGCGGGCACCTGGTTGGAGGTCGGGCAACTGCATCTGGAGTGGTCCCTGGCCGATCTGTGGCAGGGGCGGTTGCGCGTGCAGACGGTGGGAGCAGAGCGTCTGCAGCTCCATCGCCAACCCCAGCCGCACACCCCATCCCCCTCGGCACCCACCGCTCCCCCCCTGCCGGGTCGCTCCTGGATGCTCCTGCCCCCTCTGCTGGTGGAGCGTTTGTACATCAACCAGTTGATTCTGGACAAAGCCGCCTATGGCCAGGAGGCCCGTTTTTCCCTCTCGGGTGGGATCCAACATATCGCCGACCCGGAGGGCAACCCCGCCGCGCCCAACCAGCGGCCCAACCAACTGTTGGCGCAACTGCTGCTGCGTCCGCTGGATGCCGGGGAGACCCAGTTGACCCTGCAAGCCCGTCTGGCACCCACCGAGCCTGTGAGTGGCGACTCCCAATTGACCGTTCAAGTGGAGGGCCATGAAAAAAGCGGCCTTCTGGCCGCTGTCACCGGTCTCTCTGCGGCCAAGGGAATGACGCTGCGCCTGAGCGGTCAGGCTCCCATCGCCGCCTGGCAGGGGCAACTGGCGGTGCAGATCGACGGCGTCGGGGAGCTGACGGGGCAACTGGCGCTGCGGCATGGGCAAGAACCCGCTCTGGGCTTTACAGGTCGGATCGAGGGAGAGCGTGGCTGGCTTGGCCCTCAATGGACCACCCTGTTTGCCCCCGCCGGCAGCCCGCCGGGGGCGCGAGCCGCCTTGACACTGGCGGTGCAGGCAGAGTGGCTCCAGAGCCGACGGTTGCGTCTCAGCCAACTTTCCATCGCCAGCCCTTTCGCGCAATGGGCGGGAGAGGGAATGTGGGAGCCCGCCAACCGGCAGCTGCAGGGGCAGGTTCGGTTGAACATTCCCCAATTGGCCCCCCTCTCCCCTCTGCTGGGCCAACCGCTGCAGGGAAGTCTGACAACCACCCTGGTGGCCCAGGGGGACTGGCAGCATCCCCATCTGCAGCTGGAGAGCCAGGTCAACGCGCTGCGCTGGGCAGAGTGGCAGGTCACCCGATTGGAATCCCATTGGGAATCCGGAGCAGAGGGGCAACAAAGGGATCAGCTGCGCGGCCAGGGGCGTCTGTTGGGTCTCCATCCTGTGGGAAATGCCACCACCCCCCCGGCAGCACCCTGGAGCTGGTCTGCGGAGTTGCAACGCCCTGCAACCGGCCCGCTGCAACTGACCCGTCTGGAACTGACGGATCAAAACGCCACGGCCCAGATCGTGGGCAAGCTGGCTCTGGACGCGGGAGGAGGCGAGGGGCAGTGGCAGCTTACCGTGGCCCGCATGGCCGAGTGGCTCACCCCCTGGCTGCCCGAACCTCTCCCCTGGGATGGCCGTGGCCACTGGTCTGGCCTGTTCGCTCTGCAACCGCCCGGCGACCCATCACCCACGGCGACTCCCGACCCACACGCCGCCTCTCCCCGGCTGACGGCCCATCTGCAAGGGGGCTGGTCGGAGCTGAGCGGCCTGCCGCCACTCCTGCAGACCGTGTTGGGGGATACGTTACACACCTCCGCGCAGATCACCCTGCGGGATGGGGGCGCGCTGGAAATCACCGATCTGCAACTTCGCGGGCAGGAGATGCAGTGGCAGGGCAACCTGTATGGCGATCTGCCGCGCCAAAGGGTGAAAGGGCAACTGCACATGGAGCTGCCACAGATGGCCCTCCTTTCAAAATGGGCAGGTATCCCCATGCGGGGGCATCTGCAGGGAGATGTGCAACTGGAAGGCCCCCTGGCCACCCCCCATCTGCAGGTGGCCTTGCACGCCCCGGAGCTGGGCATGGGCACGCGACAGTGGAAGCATCCCAGCGCGCAACTCGTCATCGACGGATTGGACTCCACCCCCCATGGCAGCCTGACACTGGATTTACCCATGGAAGGGCAGAAGCCATCCCCCGGCGACAGCGCGCGCAAGGCGCGCTGCGACTATCGTCTGGAGGGCACGAAACTGCGGCTTGCCGCTCTGCACCTGCCCTGGCCTGGCGGGGAAATGACCGGAGAGACTCTGCAGATTGATCTGGCCCAGGGTCTGGTGACGGGAGAACTGCAGGGCAAGAGCAGTCAGCCCGGCCAGTGGTTGCACTGGTTGACCCAGGAATCCACACCATTCCCCGCCAATCTGGGAGGTATGTTGACGATGCAGGCCCGGTGGAGCGGCCAGGGGGGCGAGCAAAAGCTGGAGAGCACTCTGAATGTGCAGATGCTGCGGAGCGCAGAATTTGCCAAAACAGGCTTCAGCCTATTGGACAAGGCCACGCTCAAAGCACAAGTGGCCGATCTGTGGGGAAAAGCGCATGGCACGATTGAGGGAGAATTGAGCAAGTTGCGCTGGGGCAATACCCAGTTGCACACAGCCCAATGGCGCATCACCGGCAATCGCCGTGCCGCCGAGGTGACCCTGGGAGGCAAAGGTCTGTTGGCGATGGGAGAACCCCGGGTGATTGCCCCGCAGGCCAAGGTGGCCAGGCCTGCGCCGGATGGGTTTGATGGGCAGGCCCATGGCCAGGTGGGGCTGGATGACAAGGGGGTGTTGCGTATCACCGTGGCCGGACTGACCGGCCATCTGGGTGCCGATGCGCTGCAGCTGGAGGAGGCCGCCCATATCATCCTGACGCCTGTGGGCACACAACACCATCTGGATCTGGACCGCTTGCGGATCAGATATGGGGTGGCCCATCTGGATGGTCACATCCACTATAGTGCGCAACGACTGGATATTGAGGGAAGCACGCGGTTGCCCCTGGCCATGTTGGCCCGCCTGGGTGGCCCGGATTTACGGGGTTCTGCCCAGGCCGAGCTGAAGCTCAGCGGCGCGCCCAACCAGCCTGACGGCCTGCTGACGCTGCAGATGCAACAGGTGCATGGCAACGACCCGGCACTGAAGGCCATCCCCCCGGCCACCGTACACCTGCAAGCCCGCCTGGAAAAAGGACAGGTCAACACCCAGGTCGCCATCCGGGATCTGACCTCCACCCCCATCACCGCCCTGCTGTTATTCCCGGTCCAGATGGGGTTTGCGCCGCTGCGTCTGGCGATACCCGCCCATGGTGCCCTGGGGGGCACCTTGAACGCCGACGCCCAATTGATGCAATTTGCCCTGTTGGCCTCTCCCGGTCTGCCCGGTCTGCTGGATATGCAAAAGCTGGATGGGGCACTGAACATTGCCCTGCATTTCGGGGGAACGGTGGCGGCCCCGGAAGTGAATGGCAAGGTGCTGGTACGCAATGGCAGCTATGAAAATGGCACACTGGGAATGGTACTGAAAGGCATTCATCTGGATGCCACGGCCCATGGGCGCACCCTCGTCATTGACACGCTGGAGGCCACGGATGGCGGCAAAGGGCATCTGCGCGCCACCGGTCAGCTCACGTTGGATGCGGCACGGCACTGGCCGTTCAAGCTGGAGAGTACACTGGAAAAAGGAGCCTTGATACGGCGTGATGAGTTGCATGCCACCCTGAGCGGCACCCTGCTGGTGGAGGGCAATGGGGAACAGGTGATGGTACGCGGGGATCTGACCAGCAATGAGGGGCAGATCTATCTGATAGAGACAAACTCGACGGACATCAAGGCGCTGCCGGTGGATGTGGAGATACGGAACGGCTTGAATCTGCTGGTGGCAGACGCGGCGCACAGCACGGCGCCCACCCCTGTGCGCCTGGAGGTTGCCCTGCATGTGCCCAATCGTTTTTTCTTGCGGGGGCGGGGATTGGAGTCGGAATGGCAGGGGGATTTGACCCTGCGCGGCCTGTTGCAGGAGCCCTTGGTGGAGGGGCAAATGCTGGTGCGTCGGGGCTATTTTGAGTTTTTGGACCAAAAGTTTGAACTGCGCAAGGGGATTATCGCCTTTGACGGAACATCCCCGCCCCAGCCCAATCTGGACCTGGAGGCGGAATCCAAAAATACCGGCAACATGGTGGCCGTATTGAGTTTGCAAGGGCCCGCCTTCACCCCCACACTCAAGTTGGGCAGTGAACCGGAACTGGCCCAGGATGAAATTTTGGCGCGGTTGTTGTTCAACCGCAACCGGCAACAGCTCACCCCCGCCCAGGCCCTCAGTCTGGCGGTAGCTGTGGACAAGCTGCGCAGTGGCGGTCCTGGCCTGCTGGGCAAGGCCAGGGAAAACCTGGGCATTGATCGACTGGAGCTGGGGGGCGAGAGTGTGGAGGCCGGTTCGGTCAAGGCGGGCAAATATATCAGCGACACGGTGTTCGTGGGGGTAGAGCGGGGCCTGAAGCAGGGCAGCGGCAAGGTTTCCGTGGAGTTGGAACTCACACCCAACGTTACCATACAGACCGAAATGGATGAAGGCAATCAGAGCGGCGTGGGGGTCAACTGGAAATATGACTATTAGCCCGTGGGCGCATCCGCTGCCGCCGGCCCATCCCCCTCTTCACTCCTCTTGCAGCAAAATCTGCGGCCAGTGAATCTTCTCACCCCCCGGCGTCAGGCGTCGGGTTGCGCCGCCGGCCCGTTGTTCCACCTGACCCGTCCCCGGACTGGTTGAGGTGCTGTTGGTGCATTCAAAGCGGGTGGGATAGGAGAGGCTCACGTTGTCTGCGCGTAATCGTCGCTCATTGGCGAAGGGGCCCCGCCAGTTCAGGACCACGACGGGCAAATCCCGGCAGTCATTGAGCTGGGCATGGCCATAGTATTCCAGCACGTTGACCCCTTTGCCGGTCAACCGTCCGTAACCGGCACTCTCTTTCAGTTCAATCGTACCAATCTCCCGCTCCTGCCCGGTTATCAGATCCCGCACAACCGCATGCCACCGTTCACCCGTCTCCGTCCTCTGCACCGTTTTTACCGTCAGCAGATATTCACGACCGGTTTTCCAGTCATAGGGCATAATGCACTGCGAGCCGCGCCCCTCATGACCAAACCGCTTGCATTGACCCTCCGGCACTGTCCCCCCCGCCACGCCTGACTGCTCCCGGTCCCAGACACTGAAAATAGCCTTTTTGCCCGCTGCATCCCATTGCAGTCCGGTATAACCCACTGCCCTGTTCTGAAAGTAGAAAGCGAACATGGCATAATAACCCAATCCGGGTGGGGGTTGGCTCACCTCCCGCCACGTGAGGTGTATATCCATATTCGAGAAGGGGCCATCCACCGGAAAGGTATAGTCACCCTGACTCGAATGCAGGGGCAGCTTGAGGGCGTAGGCGGGGGAGACAACCGCCCACAACAACAGAATAACCAGCAGGCACAGGCGTGAAATGCTGAATATGATCGACACAACCCCTCCTCATACGGCGCACATGCAAACGGCCCGGTTGTCACACCGGGCCGTTTGCTGTTCCTTACAACCTACCACTCGATACGATCAATGTGCTGGAAGTGGATCTCTTGACCATCCTTCAGGTGGATCTCGCCCTTGGCCGTATCGCTCAGGTCGAACTGACCGTGTGCGGCATGGGAGGAGTCGGCAACCGTATGGCCATCCACAACCAGTGTCCAGCCATCGGCAGCACCACCCGGCCCGCCATGATCCGCTATTTGGATCGTGTCGGTCCATCCACCCTCCTTGCCACCATCCACACGGGTCACATCTCCCGTGCTGCTGGCACTGGCCCCAAAGATGAACAGGTCGTTGCCGGCACCACCTTGCATGGTATCCTGACCGGCTGAACCGAAGAAGGTATCGACACCATCACCACCGGTCATCTGGTCGTTACCGGCACCACCATCCAGGATATCGTTACCGGCTCCACCGTCCAGTTTGTCGTTACCGGCTCCACCGTCCAGCCTGTCATCGCCGACTCCACCAGAGAGTTCATCGTTGCCCGTTCCGCCCGCCAACAGGTCGTTACCGGCTCCACCGTCCAGCTTGTCGTTACCAGCATCACCGGCCAACGTGTCACTGCCGTCACCACCGGCGAGTTCGTCGTTACCTTCCCAACCCGCCAGCGTGTCATTGCCGACTCCACCATCCAACTTGTCGTTGCCGGCACCACCGTCCAGCGTGTCGTTACCGACTCCACCCGTCAGTTCATCGTTGCCCGTTCCACCCGTCAACAGGTCGTTACCGACACCACCATCCAACTTGTCATTGCCATCTCCACCGGAGAGACGATCATCCCCGGCACCGCCAGCCAGAGTATCATTCCTGGAAGTGCCGGTAACATCCATGCCTGGTACGTGCGTCGGCTCCGGTGTCACCGGCGGCACAGTTGCAGGCGGAGGCGTCTCCACAGGCGGTACGGTCACAGGGGGCTCGGTCACAGGGGGCGCCGTCTCCGTTGGCGGCGCCGTCACATGAGCGCCTCCAGAACCTCCATGACTACCACCATGGCCTCCGCTGTGACCACCATCGTGACCTCCGCTGCGGCCAGAACCGCCCGCACTGCCCGGCTCCGTCGCAGGCGGCTCGGTTACTGGCGGTTCCGTCTCAACCGGCGGCTCCGTCACATGACCTCCTTCAGAACCTGAACCTCCGCTCCGACCAGAACCTCCTCCGCTCCGACCAGAGCCTCCGCTC
>JADGCE010000083.1 GCA_015229095.1 Magnetococcales bacterium
GTGACAGGCGCCTCTGTGGCGGTCACGGTATCAGCCGGAGCTTCGGCTGCAGGCTCTGCTGCGGGAGCTGTTGGAGCAGCCGCTGCTGTTGTAGGCTCTGCTGCGGGAGCTACAGGTTCTGCTGCGGGAGCCGCTGGAGCTACAGGCTCTGTTGCGGGAGCCGCTGGAGCAGTCGCTGCTGTTGTAGGTTCTGCTGCGGGAGTTGCTACAGATGCAGTGGCTGTATCAGCCGCAGTTGTTGCGGGAGACGTTGACGCAGAAACTTCCGGGGAAGTGACAGAGTCTACGGAGACCGAATCCGCAGAGGTCTCTGGGGCAGTCGCTGCGGCCGCAGGTTCCGTTGAGGCCGCTGTCCCAGTCACGGGCGTGGCCGAAGAGAGCGCATCACTCGAAGGAGCGGTTGTTGTATTCGCCGAAGTTTCCTGCGGAGCAGCGTCCGCCACCGAAGCCTCTGCGAAAATCGCCTGATCGGCAGGAGCGGCAGCAGAGGCTGTTACAGACTCTTCCTGCGCAACGGGTGCTTCCGTGGTTGCAGGTGCCTCGGAGCCCAGGGAAACCTCCCCTGCGGCTTCCGGTGGAGCGGTTTCCGCCACCGGGGTGTCCAGAGCAGCCACCACAGTTGCCGGCTGGGCTGTCTCGGTTGCGGTCGCTGGAGCCGTCTCCTCAACCGGCGCACCATCCACCGCAGTCGTTGTGGCTGTTTCGACCGTTACGGAATCGACTGACGGTGCAATATCGACCGGTGCCGCACGGGTGGAGATTGTCTCGCTGGTCGTGTCGGTGCCGCTGGCTGTGGATGGACTCTCTCCGGCAGATTGCGAGGAGTCGGTTGTTTGACCGCTGCCGGCGGGTTCGGCGGGTTGCGGCTCCCCGGCACCGCTGTTGGTGGGTTGGTGGCCTTCGACGGTCTCAATGGGCCTGTTGCGATCTACCCCACCGGCGGATTGCGCACGCTCCGCGCCCTCCTCTCCTGGAGTGACCCCCCCTCTGTCAGTGGTTGTGGAAGCCCTGGCGGTGCTACCCGAATGTTCGTCAAAGGTGGCATCAAACGCGACCACTCCCCCCGTGTTGCCCGCATCCGATTCTTCCCCCTGACTTCCCAGACTGCTGTCCAGTTGGAGTTCAACACCCTCAGTTGTCGTGCCACCCTCAAGGGCGAGATCACTGACCCGCCCACGGGCCAATGCACCGTCGACAGAGTCACTTCCCCGGATCCCCGCAAAGCTTTCGGCATCCCGGATGCTGGCGGTCTCGCTTTCAGAGGCTCTGGCAATTCCGGCTGCGACAGAATCGGTCATGGCACCGCCGCCACCGCCGCTGACCTCGTCGCCATCCTCACCCCGGAGTTGGACGCCCCCCGCAACACCACCGGTACTCTCCTCGGTGCTCTGGTTTCCTCCCAGAACCGTCAAATCGTCCAGTTCCTGCTGGGCCTTTTTGATGGAAGCATTCTCCTCAGCCATTTTCAATCATCCCGTGTCGTTGAAGGTGTTGAATCTCTTCGCTATACGCCAAGCGGCTGCCATCGGGCACGCCGCCTTACAGTGTCTGACGGTGATTTGCGCCTAATCTTCCAACCATTCCTCAGGATCGACGACGGGTGTCCCCTCTTCCACCTCCGGCACGGAACCTCCTGTGCCGATCTCCTGAAAGGGATTTTCCGGTTCTGGCATGACCAGGACGGTCAAACCATCCAGATCCAGTAAAGCGCTCTCCTGCTCTTGGGTATGATCTTTCATGGTTTGAATTTCCTGGAGACCGTGTGCAGCCTGCTGAACCGACTTGAGCCCCAGTATAAACGAAATGTTCCCGAATGCAATTTTGCCATAGGCTATCCTCCATTGGTTATAGAGGGGGGCCTGTTCCAGGCATCCTTGCGGGAATACAGAAAAAACAGCCAACCAGCCGCTACAATCCGTGACAGAGGGTGACAGTTCGGCAGTACCTCGCCATTTCTGTCATCTTGAATAAATATTCTATCATTTCGAGTGTTTAACAAGAAGAAGAACATTCTGTTCCGCTCCACAAGACTATCTTTCCTGAAGAGCCTGGCGCACGGAGGCGTATATGGGTTTCAATAAATATTCCAGAATGGTTTTATGACCGGTTTGGATGCTGGCCTGGATCGCCATGCCGGGCAATATGGGTCGCAGAGCGGGGTCAGGGCCCACATGGTTGGCATCCAGCGCGATCAACCCCCTGTAGTAGGGTTCGCCCCGTTCGTCCGCCACAGTAGTGGGGGAAATCTGCAGCAGTCGACCTCTGACGCCCCCATAACGGGCAAAATCATAGGCGGTAAACTTGACAGCAACCGGTTGATCCGGCTTGACATGGCCGACATCCCGGCCGGAAATGTGCGCCTCAACCACCAGTTCCCTGTTCACCGGGACGATTTCCAGAATGACTGCGCGGGGCGCGATCACCCCACCCGGTGAATTGATGTTCAGGCTCTGCACGATACCCGCAACCTTGGCGGTGATTTCGGTTCCGGCCACCCGTTGGAGCAGTCGTTTCAATGCTTCGCGCACTTGGGCCAACTCTGCATGGACGGTACTCATTTCGGTCAGAGCCTGGCGGCTCAACTGGGCATTCATCTCTCTGAGATTAATGCGACTCTCCTCCAACACCCCCAGCATCTGCTGTTTTTTGGCCCGCACCTGGGTCAATTCCCCCTGGGTTTGGTTCAGTTCGCTCTGGGCATCCAGAAAACGCATCCTGGAACTCAATCCCCGTTCCGTCAGCCGTTTTTTCAGCTCAAACCCCTCTTTCAGAAGGGCCAGCTTGCCGGAAAGGGTTTTTTCCTGCTCTTCCAGCAGGTGGATATCATCCAGTTTTTGCCGGATCAAGCTTTGCAGTGCCGCATTTTTCTCTTCCTGTGCCAATACCTGGGCGCGATAGACCTGCTCCTGGTCCCGTATCAGGCCTGCATAGATGGGATCGTGGGGGGGAAAGGTCAAGGGTTGCTGGTTGGCAAAGGCCAGGAGTCGTTGGGCTTGTACGGATAGGGCAAACTCTTTCAGCTGCATCTCTTGCAGTTCTGTCCGCATGCTGGTGGAATCCAAACGAATCAGGGGCTGTCCGGCCTCCACCCGATCTCCCTCCCGCACCAGAATGGCCTCCACCACGCCTCCATCCATGTGTTGCACCACCTGTATCTTGCCAGAGGGCAGCACGGTGCCCGTGGCGGTTGCCACCTCATCCACGTAGGTGACCGCCGCCCAGAGCAGAAACAGCACAATGATCAGGCTGATGGTGATGACCACAACTTGCGCCAAAAATGGATTGCCGGTCTCTTCCAAGGCCACAGCCTGGGCAAGATAGCGGATTTTGCGCCGACTGGGCCGCTCGCCCAGAGGGGTCGGTGCCGCCGTTTGCTTGAGAGGTTCCCCCGGTGCTCTCATGAGTCATCCTTCATGAACTCGTTCAACAGCTCTGCGGCTGGTCCCAGCCGTTTGATGCGTCCCGCATCCAGCCACACCATGCGGTCGGCCAAACGCATATGGCTGGGTCGATGGGTAGAAATAATCACCGTGGCATGCCCTTTCATTTTGCGGATGGAGTCCATCAATATCTGATCGTTGCCAAAATCCAGGCCATTGCCCGGTTCGTCCAGCAGGTAGATGGCGGGTCGTTTGACGAAGGCCCGTGCCAGGTTTAACCGTTGGCGAAACGCTGTCGGCAACTGTTCAACCGTGGAATCGCCAATACGGGTCCGAAAGCCCTGAGGCAGGGCGAGAATATCATCCAGCAGATCCACCTGGGCAGCGGCCCAGGTCAAATCTTCATCCCGAGCGACGGGATTGGCCAGGCGCATGTTCTGGGCGATGGTGCCGAAAAAGAGCTGACAGACCTGGGGCACATAGCCGATGGAACGGCGCAGTTCCATGGGGTTCATTTGTCGCACATCCTGCCCATCGATCAAAATTTTTCCGGCCTGGGGCTGGTAGAGTCCCATCAACAGTTTCAGCAGGGTGGAGCGGCCTGCCCCGTTGCGACCCACCACGGCAATCACCTCACCCGGACGGATCTCCAGCGATACCCCCAGCAGGGAGGGATCGGCCTGGGGGGTATAACGCATGGAGACCCGGTCAAACATGACCGCACCCCGCAGGTTGCGATTGGCCACCTGAATCACTTTGGTACTGCGTTCATCTGCCAGCATCATCAGTTTGTTCAGTTGCAGGATATTCTTGCGAACCTGTTCAAAACGGGGCAGTGCGTCAAAGCCGCTGCGCAGTGGTCCCAGGACACGCCAAACCAGCATCATGCAGGCCACCAATCCCCCGGTGGACAAGGTTTTGTCCAACACCAGAATGACACCCACCGCCATGGTGGCCACCCCGGAGGCCATCATGAAAAGGTGGGAAAGGGTGTGGGACAAGGAGGAAAACTGGGCGGCACGAAAGCCATGGATCATGGCGCGGGAGGTCAATACCTCGTACCGTTCCTGCCAGATTTGCACGGAACCGGTATACTTGACCGCCCGCATGTGCCCCAGTGTTTCAATGACAAATTCTTGACGACGGGTGGCTGCCCTGGAACTTTCCTGATTGGCCTCGGCAACCAGGGGTTCAATGAGGATGCCGGTGATAAAAAACAAAAGGATCATCACCAGAGGCACGGCTGCGACGCCGCCACCCAAAAAATAGATCACAGCCAGTGTAATGACAATGTAGGGCAGCTCCAACAGGGTCAGGGCGGCAGAGCTGGCGATAAAGTCGCGGATGACCTCAAAATCTTTGATCCGGGAAATTTGTGAGCCGACGGCGGCCCGTTCGGTGAACGAGGGGGGTAAAAACAGGATGCGCCGAAAGACCTCATTACCGATAATATTGCCAATGCGCGCGCTGTTGAATGCGATGATGTATGTCTTTATTGCCCGCAGGGCGGTGTCGGCGAAGAGCACGATGGCTGTTCCGGCCACAAAAAACAGCAGGGTTTCCTGGGATCGGGTCGAGGCGATTTTATCGTAGACAACCATCATGAAGAAGGGTGAGGCAAAGGCCAGAATATTCATGGCCAACGTCAAACCCATGACCTGATACAGCACACTCCGGAAGCGGCTGGCCAGTTGCCAGAACCAATGCTGAGAGCGTTCGGTCTGCAGTTCCAGATCTTCGATCTCCTCAAACAGAATGGCGGTGCCTGGCCATGCACCCAGGGGTATCTCCACCTGCTCGGAGAGTCCCCCGTCAAAGACGATCGCCTTATCCTTTTCCAGGCGCAAGACCACCATGCTGGCCGCCGCATGGGGTACAAACAGACAGGGGAGCAGACGGGCATCCAGTTTGTTGAAGAGGGTTTTGCGGATGCGACTGGTATAGTTCAGGTTGGCCATGACGTTGCGCAGGCCCGTCAGATCCAGATCATCCGCAAAGTGGGGCAGGGCCTCGGTAACGTTGATCTCTTTGCCGCTCCAGGCCAACGCCTCCAGCAGTGGCAGCAGACAGGCAGCAAAATCACTTTCCGCTTTGAACCCGCTGAAAATGGTGGTCGATGCCTGGAGGGCGCGCATTTCTGGAGGGGTATCGTAGTTCATTGCGCACCTTCGGCGTTCAACAAGGTGCGGATGGCCTCCGCTTCATTGTCAGAGATCACGCTTTCCCCGGTACGCAGATTGACGGCTTTTTTGGCCAGTGCAATCTGTCCCAGGGGCTCTCCCGGGCGCTGCGCGCCGGGGGGAGGCTTGGCCGTGGTTGTCGTTTGCGCCGGTGGTGCAGCACTCTGGGCACGCGTTGCTGAAGCGGTTGCGGATGTTGCTGAAGCGGTTGCGGATGTTGCTGAATCGGTTGCGGGTTTTGCCGCAGTCGCTGCGGGAGTCGGAGCAGGGCCGGGTTTGGGCGGAGTTTCCGTCAGCTTGCCATTTTTCAGAATCAATGTGCGGTTTGCCAACTCCAGGAGTGAAGGTCGATGGCTCACCAGGATGATGGTACACTGCCCTTGCAGCTGTTGCAGCACCTTTTTGAGCAGGGCGTCCCCCTGGGCATCCATGGCCACATTGGCCTCGTCAAAGAGCAATACGGGTGGGTTGGGCACCAGGGCGCGGGCGATGGAGATGCGCTGTTTGACGCCGCCGGAGAGAAAATCCTGGGACTCTTTGCCCACGACGGTGTCAAATCCCATGGGCATACGCGCCACCACATAATCCAGTCCCAGCAGTTCAGCCGCCTTCAGGGCGGCCTCCCGGCGCTGGTCACGAAACATGGTCAAATTTTCCAGAATGGTGCCTTGAAACAGCACCCCCACCTGGGGCAGATAGGCGATGGTCTCTCCCAGTCGGCTGTTGTCGCAACGGGAAAGGTCACAACCATCCAGGGTCACTCTTCCCGATATCGGTGTAAGAGCGCCCATGATGATGTACAGTAATGTGCTTTTTCCGCTTGCGCTATCTCCTTTTATTCCAACTGTTTCTCCTGGATAAATCTTTACAGAAACATCATCCAGGATAAGCGGATGTTGGGGGCCGAAGCGGAAGGAAACATTTTCCAAGGCGATCGTACCCAGCACCGGTTCAGGCAGGGTAATGGGGTTTTCCTGTGATCGTGGGGTAAGGGCCACCAGACTGGCGAAACGTTCCCGTGCCAGCTGCATGTCCGAAAAGCGCAGGAGAAAACTGGCCGCACTTTGCACCGGTTGCAGGGCCCGTCCCGCCAACAGGGTTACCCCGGAGAGACCACCGATGGTCAATGTGCCGTCAATCACATGGGAGGCCCCCAGGCCCACCACGGCAAACATGGTCAACATGGAAAAAAAGGCGCCCAACACCATGGGGGACATGCTCCACAGGGCAACCGCCAGGGTGGTGTCTGCGGTGGTCTCCTGCAACCGTTCATAACGGCGGGACATCAACTCTTCCATGCCCATGGATTTGATCGTGTGAATGCCGCTCAGGGACTCGATCAAAAAATTTTGTCGGCGATCGCTGGCCAGATGGCGCTCATCCAGGGCTTTTCTGAAGCGTTTTTTGGAGAGCAGCACGGCGGTCAGAAAACAGATCACGGCGAACAGGGGCACCAGGGCCACAAAACCGGCCAGATAGGCGATGGCCCCGATAAACAGGAGCGCAAAGGGCAGGTCCAGCATCACCTGGAAGGCACTTCCCGAATAAAACTCCCGCAGGGTGTTCACCGCATTCAGCCGATCCAGATGGGTTCCCATGCCATCCCGCTCAAATTCGGTAATGCTGGTGGATGTCAGGCGGTTGAAGGCCCCTCCTCCCACCTGCAGCTCAAAATGGATGCCCATCCAGCCGCTCAGGTAGGTGCGGGCCACCCGCAATACGCCCTCCAACAGCAGTGCGACCACAACCCCCACCACCAACCACGCCAGAGAGCTGAGGGATTCGTTGGGAAGGATGCGGTCATAAACCTGGATCAAGGTGATGGGCAGGGCCATGGAAAGGGTATTGACAAATACGGAGGCCAGCAAAATGCTGGGCCCGATCCCGGACATGCCGGGCAGGCTTTGCATTCCCCGCAGCCAGCCGGATTTTTGTGAAAACGCCTCGATAGCCAACCTGTTTTTCCTCTGTCACGTGTCCTGTGCGACCCCTTCGTTCCCGTCTGTATCGCCCTCATCTGTGCATGGGGTTACAAAGCTTATTGGCGCGTGCAAGGTACAGTCAAGGAGTTTGCCAAGAGAGGGCTCTTGCGCGTGCACAACAGCCCGCAGCATATCTCATGCAATAATCTGACCTAATCTCACGGCTGTTTTTTCCCCTGAAGAGGTCATGCTCCACAAGGCACAAAGTTTGCGTTGAATTTTAATCGGTTGGAAGTTTCTCCGCGCCCGCCGGTCGCAGGAGGGGGTATTCGTGTTAACTGAAGGATAATATTTTCTTTTTTTTATGACTCTTCCCGGTTTTTTCTCACGCTTTCGTTGGAAACAGCGCGCTTGTCTGACGGTGCAATCCCGGACGGTATTGCGGGCGGTTGTCTTGCTGTGGAGCGTGCTGGCGGCGCGGCCGGTGGGGGCTCTCTCTTTGTCCGAGGCGGTGGCGACCGCCCTGCATCTCAGTCCCGTCGTGCTGGCCGCAGAAAAACAACGCCTGATCCTGGCCGAACAGACCAGACAGGCCTTCTCTGGATATCTGCCCAACCTGGAAGTGGTCGCTGCGGTGGGCAATGAGCAGACCAACTCCCCCTCGACCCGCAACGCCGGCTGGGGAAGCGTCGCATTGCCCCACTGGGAGCGGCGGATGGCTCTCAATCAAACCCTGTTTGATGGTTTCAACGTCTCCAGCCAAGTCAAAAGGGCCCGTGCCAACCAGAAAGCGGCGGATGCCACCTGCAGGGCCGTTGTGCAAACCGTCGGCATGGATGCGATTGAACAGTTTCTGGAAGTGCAAAAACAACGGGAACTCTTGGATAAGATAAAAAAATTTGCTGCTGTGCAGGCGGATTTTCTGGAAAAAATTCGGGAGTGGTATCAAGGGGGTGCCGGCACCGTGGCCGAGGTGTGGCAAACCGAAAGTCGCCTGGCATTGACCCGTTCCAGCATGGCCACCGTCGAAAGTCAGTTGGCCACTGCTGTCGACGCGTTTGCCCTCATGTTTGGCGCAGAACCCACGACGTTGGAGAAGCCGCCACCCTTGGCCCATCGTCTGCCCCGCTCCTTGGAGGAGGCTCTCCAGGAGGCCGTTCAGCATCATCCGACGTTGCTGGAAGCCCAGTTCAACCAGGAGGCGGCCGCCGCCGGTCAGGTCGCCGCCCAGTCTGGATTGTGGCCAACCATTCAACTCTCCCTGGAAAACAGCCGTACCAACAATTCCAGTGGTTATGAAGGCGAGACGGATACCAACGCCGCCATGCTGCGCATGAATTATACTCTTTTCCGGGGTGGCAACGACTGGGCGCGGAGCCGGGAGTTTGCACACCGCTCGGAACAGTCCGAGGCTCAACGCCTGCAGAGCAAACAGATTGTCCAGAAAAATGTGGAAAAATCATGGCGTGTTATTCACGAGCTGCGCCAGAGGTTGGTCTCATTACAGAAACATGAAACGGTCAGTAAACAGGTGGCAGAGGCCTACCATGAGCAGTTTATTGCCGATCAACGCTCCCTGTTGGATGTTTTGAACGCCGAAAATGAGTTGTTCAACGCTCAGAGCAATCGGGTGAGCGGTTATTATGCCTTGCAGGTGGAGGAGTATCGCCTGTTTGCCAACATGGGTCTGTTGGAGACCCTCTTTGCTGGTGCGGAGGAGGAGAAGCCTGTCTCCCCACCGCTGCCTGTTCCGACCGCCCTGGAGGAGCCGTCTCAGGGTGAGGGTGTTGTGGTGTCGCCCTCTCTCCCGGTTGCGTTGGAACCACAGAGGGAGCCTGCACCAGCGCCGCCCCTCCCCGATGCCGGGGAGTCGCAGGAGGTTGACCGACCGGCGGCCCTGCAAGATGCCTGGCTGACTCCCGCAACGCCGCTCCTGCTCTATCCGAACCCGCCCTGGCAGAAAACCGATGATCGGCAGGCAACCGTTGTCACCCTGTTGCCAAAAGGGACACCATTGCGTATCCTGCGGAACCGGGATGGCTGGATGCAGGTGGAGAGTGCGGCGGGTATTCAAGGCTGGACGGCAGGGCTTGCTGTGCCTGTGGTGGGCGTGCCGTCCGGCATGTTTATCTTGCCGGCATCCCCTGACGACTCCGACCCGACCCAGCCTGACCCAGCCGTGCCCGGAGTGCCTTGAAGCGGCTTGTCCCGCTGTCAGGAGGCCCCTTCAACCCTTGGATTCCACAGACCGGTGTTTGCCATGTGGCCTGTTTTATCTCGTGTTTTGTGCTGGGCTTTGCGGTTGCTCGCGCTGCTGTTGCCCCTCTGTGCCCATGCAGAACCACAGGTTGTCTATTTGACCTTCGATGATGGACCACGGGCCAACACCCTGGACATTCTTGATGTGCTGACCGAAGAACAAGTTCCCGGCACTTTTTTTCTGATTGGTGTTCATGTGAACATCAGCCCACACCGGTTGAAAACCCTGCAAAAACTCCAGGCCAGTCCCTGGGCGCAAGTGGCCAACCACTCCTATACCCATGCCAACGAGCAATATCGGGTTTTCTACAGCAACCCGGAGGGTATGTTGCAGGATTTTACCAAAAACAATACCGTGCTGGGGTTTTCCGAGCCACCCTTTCCCACCCGCTTGCCGGGCCGTATCGACTGGCGGTTTGAGCAGTTTTATACGAACGATACAAGCTATCCAAAAAATAATATAAAGGATGTACATGCCGGGGTTGCCAAACTCTTTGATAACCGCTTTATCCTGTACGGTTGGGACGTGGAGTGGATGCGGAGCAAAAAAACCCGCGAGATGGAACCCCCGGAGCGGGTGGTTGAGAAGGTGAAAGAGCATTTTTTGAAAAATCGCTCTGTCAAACCGAACAAGGTGGTCGTGTTGATGCACGATCAGAACCTGAATGGTCCGGAGGGTATCGGACGGCTGAAAACGTTGATAAAACTCTTGCGTCAGGAGGGATACTGTTTTGATTTTATGAGAAATTACGGTATCAATACCGATCCGGTTGAGCCTCCCTCCTGAGGGCGGTGCCGACTCAACCGAAATGGATCTTGGCTTCCAGATTGGCCCGGGAGTCGGCATGGTTGAGTGCCTCTTCCAGGGTGACACGCCCCTCCTTGTACAAGGCAAAGAGGGCCGCATCAAACGATTGCATGCCTCGCTCACCGCTCTCCTCCAACGCAGTGCGGATGCCATCGACATCCCCTTTCAAAATCAATTCGGCAATATAGGGGGTATTCATCATCACCTCCACGGCAGCGCAGCGCTTGCCGTCGACATCCGGCAGCAGTCGCTGGGAGAGGATGGCGCGCAGGTAGAGGGAGAGATCCATGAACAGCTGTTTGTGCAGGGCCTGGGGAAACAGGTTGATGATCCGGGTCAAAGCCTGATAGGCGTTGTTGGCGTGGAGGGTGGAGATGGCCAGATGGCCGGTGCCCGCCAGTTCCAGGGCGGCCTCCATGGTCTCCCGGTCGCGGATTTCGCCGATCAGAATGACATCCGGGGCCTCGCGCAGACTGCTCTTCAGGGCAGCGGCATAGGAGTGGGTATCCACCCCTACCTCCCGTTGATTGACAAGGGATTTTTGTTGCGGGTGGATGAATTCCACCGGATCTTCGATGGTGAGGATGTGCCCACCCATCGTGGCATTGCGGTGGTTGATCATGGCGGCCAGGGTGGTGGATTTTCCGGAACCGGTGCCCCCCACCATGAGCAGCAAGCCGCGTTTGAGCAGAATCAACTCCTTGAGGATGGCCGGGACACGCAGAGTTTCCAGTTCCGGCACCTGGGAGCGGATATAGCGCAATACCATGGCTGGTTGGCCTTTTTGATGAAAGGCATTCACCCGGAACCGTCCCCGTCCCGGCAGCGTGATGGCAAAATCGATCTCCCAGTTTTCCCGAAAAAAGGCCACCTGGGCAGCGGTCATGGTATCGAGCACCATCGCCTCCACCGTCGAAGCCTCCAGGGGTTCCCGTCCCACCGCCGCCATTTTGCCATCGACTTTCATGCGTACCGTGGCGCCGGGGGTGAAATAGAGGTCGGAGGCCTCTTTCTCCACCATCAATTCAAGGTAGGGTGTCACTTGCATTCTTTTTCTCCCCGAATCCTGCCATCGTTCTGGATGGGAACCAGACGTGTGTGTCATGGTATGGTCTTACGGCTTTGACATCGTCCAGGCCACTCCTGGGGGAGGCGGAGAACCGCCTCCCCCAGACCCCTTCCACCCTTTTTTCTTAATTGTTTTTTTATTATTAGGGGTCCAGGGGGATTATCCCCCTGGTGGGGTCCAGGGGCAAAGCCCCT
>JADGCE010000084.1 GCA_015229095.1 Magnetococcales bacterium
TTTTTTACCTATGCCCTGCCCGATACGCTGTCTGCCGAACCCGGCATGTTGGTTCTGGTGCCGGTGGGCCAGGGTCAACAGGTGGGAATCCTGTGGTCTTTGACGGAACAACCCGCCTGGAGCGATGGTCCCATCCGCCCCATCCTCGACTGTCTGGAAGAGCGACCCCTGCTGAACGAGGAGCTGCGCCATCTGCTGGAGTGGATGGCACACTATTATCTGTGCCCCATCGGCTCCGTCATCGCCGCTGCGGTGCCGGGCCATCTGCGTTTTCACAAACGGCGGCGGGCTGTCTGGAATGGCCTGCCCATCCCCGATGATTTGCCGGCCCTGTTGCGTCCCGTGGCGGAATGGTTGCAAAAACGCCGGCAGTTGAGCGAGGAGACACTGGCCAACCATCTGGGGCGGGCCGTTTGGAAAAATCGCCGGGATGGTCTGCAACGGCGGGGTTTGATCCGCCTGGAAGAGAGCTGGCATGGCCGCCACGAACAACCGCCCACCGCCCTGCCTGCCGTTGCCCTGCAGGCCCCGCCCACCCTGACTGCCGAACAGGCCAGTCAGCTGGAACCGCTGACGTTGGCCCTGCAAAGCCGTCTCTTTGCCCCTTTTCTGCTGCACGGGATCACCGGCAGCGGCAAAACAGAGCTCTATTTCCGGGCGGTGGATCACTGTCTTGCCCTGGGGAGACAGGCTCTGCTGATGGTGCCTGAAATTGCCCTGACCCCCCAGTTGATCCACCGCTATCAGGCCCGTTTTGGCGCGCCCGGCGGCGGGCAGATGGCCATTTTTCACTCCCGTTTGAGCGAGCAGCACCGTTTTGACTATTGGCAGCAGATTCGCGATGGCCGGGCCAGGGTGGTGATCGGGGCCCGCAGTGCCCTGTTTGCCCCGTTTGCCGATCTGGGCCTGATCGTGGTGGATGAAGAGCATGATACCTCCTACAAGCAGGAGGGGAGTGTTCCCTATCAGGGCCGGGATATGGCGGTGGTGCGGGCCAAAAAGTCGGCGGCGGTGTTGATCCTGGGCAGTGCCACCCCCTCGTTGGAATCTTTGGCCAACGTGGAGCAGGGTCGCTACCGGTTGTTGACCCTGCGCCAGCGGGCCACCGGGGCAGCCCTGCCGCCTGTGGAGATGATCCATGCCGGGGAGAGCGCCTTGCGGGAGCAGATGCGCTTTCATGATCTGTTGACGCCGGTGCTGCGGCAGGCCCTGCAAACGGTTTTGGCGGCCAACCAGCAATCCTTGCTGTTTCTCAATCGGCGCGGATTTTCCCCCTCCCTGCTTTGTCGCCGCTGTGGAGAGGCGGTCCGGTGCCCCAACTGTTCCGTCACCCTCACCTTGCACAAGGGCAAAAAGCAGTTGATCTGCCACTATTGTGATCATCGGCAAGCGATTCACGATGTTTGCAGGCTCTGCGGTCAGTTGAGCCTGTTTGCCTTTGGGCCGGGCACCGAGCGGCTGGAGGAGGAGCTGCGGGGCTTTTTGCCGGAGGCCCGGATCGCCCGCCTGGACCGGGACACGGTCAGTTCCGGTCTGCTCAATCTGGAGGAGACCCTGACCGCGTTCCACGATCGTCGGCTGGATATTCTGGTGGGCACCCAGATGATTGCCAAGGGGCACCATTTTCCCGGTTTGGCCCTGGTGGGGGTGGTGCAGGCGGAGACAACCTTGTGTCAACCCGATTTTCGGGCGGCGGAGCGTACCTTTCAGCTGATCACCCAGGTGGCGGGTCGGGCCGGTCGGGAGGAGGGGCAGCCGGGTCGGGTCTTGGTACAGAGTTTTGATCCCCACCATTATGCCTTGCAGGCGGTCCTGCGCCATGATGTGGCGGGCTTTGTGGCCACCGAGATGCGCTTTCGCCAGGAGGCGGGTTATCCCCCCTATCGGCGGTTGGCCCTGTTGCGCTTTTCCGCCCCGGTCATGCAGGAGGGTGAAACCTTTGCCCAGAGTTTGCGCAGCCATTTGCCGGTGAACGAGGAGATTGAATGCCTCGGTCCGGCGCAATCGCCGCTGTTCAAATTGTGCAACCGCTATCGTTGGCAGTTGTTGATCAAGGAGCGCATCCCTGGTCGTCTGCACCGCCATCTGCAACCCCTGCTGAACCAAGCACAAAAATTGGCCGGCAGCCGGATTCGTCTGGGGTTGGATGTGGATCCGTATTCTTTTGTGTAGGTGTGCGCTGGTTCAGGGAGGATGCAGCCCGTCGTTATCAGGCATGCGCTCTACCCCCCCATCTCCCCCAACAGTCGTTTGACCAGCCCCTCCAGTTCGGCGGGGGAGAGATATTCCAGGATCACCTTGCCCCGCCCCCGCATCTGAGTGATGGTGACCTTGCTGCCCAGGGTGCTGGCCAGGCGGCTCTCCATTTCGACAATCACCGGCTCCCGATGACGGCCACGGGGGGGAGGGGCCTTCTGTTGCGCTGCCAGGGGAGGGGCCTCCTGCTCCTCCTTCTCCCGGCGCACCATCACCTCGGTCTCCCGTACCGACAACCCCTGGATGGCCACCTCTTCCGCCAATTGAATCAACCGGTCGGGTTGCTCCTCCAGCCCCAGCAGGGCCCGCGCATGGCCCGTGCTCAAAGAGCCGTTCGCCACCCAGGCCAAAACCGGTTCGGGCAGGCGCAACAGGCGCAATAAATTGGTGATCGCCATCCGGCTTTTGCCCACCCGACGGCCAATCTTTTTGTGACTGTATTCAAACTCGCGGATCAACAGGTCATATCCCCTGGCCGCCTCCACCGGATTCAAATCTTCCCGCTGCACATTTTCCAGAATGGCCACCTCCAGAGACTCCCCATCGCTGAGATGGCGCACCAAAGCGGGAATTTTTTGCAATCCGGCGATGGCCGCCGCCCGCCAACGCCGCTCGCCAGCGATCAGCTCATACTGGTCGTTACCCTCTCCCAGAGGTCGCACCAGGACGGGCTGCAACACACCCTGTTCCCGAATGGACTCCGCCAACTCCTCCAGGGCGACCGAATCCATATCCCCCCGGGGTTGGCGCGGATTGGGCTGAATCTGTTCCAACAACAACAGGCGAATATTTTCCTGTTCCGTTTCCAAAACCGCCGCCTCTCCCAACAGAGAACCCAACCCCCGCCCCAATGTCATCTTTTCCATTTTATGGTGCTCCTTTAGCGGTCTCAGGCCCTGCCGGGCCACCTGCACTCCTGCTGTTACGGGATTCAGATACCGTGTTTTTACTCAACATCTCCTGCGCCAGACGCAGATAGGCCTGGGCACCGGCCGAGTGCAGATCATACCACAACACCGGCTTGCCAAAACTGGGAGCCTCGCTCACCGCCCCATGGCGGGGAATCACCGTGCGAAACACCTTCTCTCCCAAATGGTGGCGCACATCCCGGGCAATCTGCACCTGCCCCATCGCCGTGTCATCGAAGAGGGTCAACACAACACCCTCCAGTGCCAACCCCGGATTGAGACCACGGCGCAGCACATCCAGGGTGCGCAACAACTGGCTCATCCCCTCCATGGCATAAAATTCACACTGCAAAGGCACCAGCACCGCAGAGGCCGCCACCAGGGCATTGACGGTCAACAGACCCAGGGAGGGGGGACAGTCCAGCAAAACCGTGTCATAGGCATCCACCGCATCCTTGAGTCGCTTGCGCAACCACCCCTCCCGGGCCGCCACAGTGACCAGCTCAATCTCCGCGCCACTCAAATCGGCGGAGGAGGGGACCACATGCAGCCAGGGCACCACCACCCGGCGTACCACCTCTTCCAGGGTGTTGCGCCCCAGCAAAAAAGGATAAAAAGAGGGGTGTGGCCCCCCTCGGCGCAGACCAAAACCGCTGGAGGCATTGCCCTGGGGATCGCAATCCAGCAGCAAAACCCGCTGTTCCGTCGCCGCCAGTGCCGCCGCCAGATTGACGGCGGTGGCCGTTTTGCCCACACCCCCCTTCTGGTTGACAATCGCTATAATTCGGGCCATAGCCTTTCGTGTACCCTTTTTCGTCCTGTCAAGAAACGCCCGCCTTGTTCATGCGCACGATCACACCCCCATCCTCGCCCCACGCCGGATGAATCTGGGGAGGCTGGAAGAGGCGACCCACCGGAGAGCGCGCCAACTGGGCGGTATCCTCCTTGTGATTGCGCCCCTTGAGGGCCAGATAGGCCCCACCAGGGCGCAACAAGGGATAGGCCAACTCGGCTCCATACGCCAGCGAACCCACCGCTCTGGAAATCACCAGATCATAGGCGTTTTTTTGCGCTGCGCCAAGTTGCTCCGCACGCTGTGCAAAAACCCGCGCCCGATCCCCCAAGCCCAGCACATCGATCACCCTCTCCAAAAAGCGCGCCTTTTTATGGATGCTTTCGATCAGATGGAGGCTTTGCGGGGGTTGGCACAGAATGGCCAACACCAAACCGGGAACGCCCCCTCCCGAACCCAGATCGGCCACCTGCGCCTGGCCGGAAAAAAAGGCAAACAGCGGGATTGCATCCAAAAAATGCCGGGTGAGCAAATCGGTGGCAACCGATGGCCCCATCAGATTGAACTGTCGGTTGGTCTGCAACAGCAGTTGGCTGAATTGCTGCAAATGGTCGCGTTGCACCGCGCTGAGGGCCTGCCCCAAACAACTCTCCATCTGACCAAAACAGGCCGCCCACGCCTGCTGAGAAAAGCCCCACTCCGTTTGATCCATACCCTGTCACCTGCCTCTCTCTGGGGTCACCACCGTCGCCAACCGCTCCACACCGCGCCAAACCCACCATAGATACCTGGAAAAATCTGCCTGGACAAGCAAAACGCTGTTTTTCTCTTGCATTGTATTGAAAAATTTTCTTAGTCTGTAGGCGGCACGCTCCTACTCCAAACACCATGACTATTGGCGCGCCTATTGCTTCAAAATGCACAGGTACCTGTAACGCACGACGAGAGAACGTATGAGCACTTGGAAAAAATTGACACACGCGGTTTCCCAGCTGGCGGGCAGCAACAACAAGGCGCAAAAACAGTCGGCTCTGCCCGACCCCACCGCCGAATCCGACGATGCCGACGGCAATATTCTCACCAACTCATTCAAAATTGTCGAAATGCTGATGGATGTTGTGGACAGCAAATCGGAAGTGCTTTTGACCTTTGGCAGCAAAGTGTTGGTATACAGAACACATCTCCTGCCCGACCGGGAGTCCGGCCTCAGCAGCATGGCCGACCCCTCCAGCGAATATTTGCGCGACAAAGCCTACATCCTGATGGGGTCGACCGATCCACAGGAAGGGGTCATCAAACTGCTGAACGGCCAACCGGCCACCCTCGCCTTCGCCTATGGCGGGCGATTCAACGAGTTTGCAACCTCCCTCCTGGTGCCGGCGGGCGTGATCGCCGTAGGCAAGGGAGGGGTGACGACACTCCCTGGCCGCTATCCCATCCCGCCCCAACGACCAGGTCTGGCGCAACGGGGGGGGGTCGCGCCTGCACCATCGGCACCCACCCAGCCCACCCAGCCCACCCCGCCCCCGGCGGTACCGGGGGGCATGGGGGTGCCAGAGGGGCCCTTCAAGCTCGTTTTTCCCGACACCATTTTCCGTAAACGGCGGCAGCGCAGCAGTGTGCGGATCCAATATGTCGAAGAGGCCAGGGTGGTGCTCCATGTCAGACGGGAGGCGGGTTACAAATTTCCTGCCGCCATCCTGGATGTGGGGGTGGGTGGGCTCTGTTTCGTGTTTCCACCGGAAGAGGCGGCCATTGCCGAAGGCTCCGAGGTAGAGGCCACGTTCACTTGGGAAGATGATACGTGGTCGGTCACCACGCGAGGCACCCTGTTGCGCATGGGAACACGCAAGGGCAAAACCACCGGGCAGATCGCCTTTGCCAACGATTCCTACGAAGTGATTCGGGCAATGGGCGAATTGGTCGCCCACATTGAACGGACCCGCCTGCAGCTCAGAGCCAATAAACACTGAGCACGACTGCAAAAGAGGAGGGGGCAGGCCAGTCGGTGTGGCCAGGGGTGGGATCGAAGTTACTGAATAGTGGAGAAAATTTCGTGATAAATGTCAAGGCCAAACGGCTGATCAGAAAACCGCGCAATATCGTGGAAATCTTGATGATTGCCATCGAAGAGAACGCTTTGGTGGATGTCATCATCCAGCCGGCCACACTGCGTACCAATGCGTTTTTTGTCTGTCAGGACGGCAATATGGGCAAACGGGAGTGTTTGCTGCTCACCTCCTTGAACACAGAGGAGGAGATCAAGGCTTGCCGGGAGAGTGCGGTCATCAAGGTGTTCTGCCAGACCGTGCGCTATCTGATTGAAATCGATGGAAAATTCATTGAAAGCACCGATGTCAAGGGAACACCCTGTATCAAGCTGGCGTTTCCGGATGTGATTGCCATTTCTGCCCAGGCACGGCAATTCAATCGACGCCGGGTTCCTTTCAGCATCGACATGCCGATCACCATCGACATGAAGACGCAAAAACCTTTCCGGGCCAGGGTCTTCGATGTGGCCGCCGGGGGGTGTTCCTTCATTCGGCATGTGGATGAATCCCATCTGTTCAACCCCACCTTTCCCAAGGGGACGGTGCTCAAGGCTGTTTTGGAATCACCCGACAAAACCAACCCCTACTCGGTGCCCGTCAATGCGGTGGTGCGCAAAATTTTTACCATGCGCAACCGTTACAACGAAATCATGGAGATGATCGGGGCGGAGTTCAACCTGATCTCCACCGATGCCCGGGGCGATTTCAACAAGCTGTTGCGCTTTATCGACGATGAGTGTGTCCGCACCCACAAACAGACCAATCCGGTCATCGACCGCTGCGTGCTGGAACAGGAGGGGCTGCAAGGGGATTATGCGGATGTGCATCAGGCGGTCGAGTCGGGGGATCCGGATTTGATGCTGGGTCTGTTGTCCGTATGGCGCATGGACCCGGGGGCGCGCCGCACCCTGGTCAGCGGCATCATCAAAATCGGCATGACCCGCTCCGGCATTTCGGCCCAGTTGGTGTCGGCCCTGCAAATCATCTCCGCCATCGAGTGGTCGGCAGACGCCGATATGCTGGTGGAGGCCGTCATCGAGCGCAAGCATGTCGCCAGCGGCCTGAAAGTGTTGGAGGTGATTCCTGAGGATTCCGCCAACACGGATCTGCTGGTCAAAATGATCGTCACGCACGGCTCCCCCGAAAAACTGCTGGAGGCCGTGCGCATCTGCTCGAACAAGCAGCGCATCCAACAAACCCTGTTGCCCATCCTCTCCCGGACGGCCCCCATCAAATATCTGATCGAGGCCTATCAATATATCCCCAAAGATTCCCCTCTGCTGGAGAGTCTGCTGGAGCTGATTCTGGAAAAAACCAAATCCACCATGGAGCTGATGCCCCTGATCCGTTCGGTGGATAATGTGCATTCTGTCGTCTTTCTGAAATTGATCCAACGGTTTGCCAGGGGGGCGCCGGTCAAGGAGTTGGTCAAGCTGTTGGAAATTCAGGTCAGTGACAAGACCCAGGTGGGGGAGTTGTTGGTCACGGAGGTGGTGTCCCGGGGCAAACCGGAACATATCATGGAAGCCTTCAACCATGTGAGCATGAACTCCTTTTCCTCGATTGCCCTGGCGTATGGCCTGTTCCGCTGCGCCCTGCCGCACCAGGTGGAGTTTGCCTTGATGAAAACGGAAACGCTGCCCAAGGCGGCTGTCATTCTGCGTTATACCCACCTGAAAAATCTGGTGGAGGGGGACCAGCAAGGTTTCAACCTGACCCAGTTGGCCAAAATGTTCCGGCATGACAGGAGTGCGGAGGAAAACCGGGTGGCACTGGCCAAGGTGGAACAGGAGGCCAAACGCCTGATCGTTGAGACCGAGGAGCGGTTGTGCAAGCTCTCGGAGATTCTTCACGGCGCGCCCAGCGGTCGATTGAAACGGTCGTAGTGGCTCGACCAACCGGATTGGAAAGGAAAAATATCATGGGGTCCAGGGGAGATTATCTCCCCTGGCGGGGTGCAGGGGCAGAAGCCCCTGCAAGGGAATGCGCGCTGTTGGTTGACTCGGCAGGTTGAGGTTGGATCGTCGTTTCGGCCATTCCTGGCTGGGGAAGGCGGTGAACCGCCTCCCCCAGACCCCCTCCACCCTTTTTTTTCAATCGTTTTTTTTACAGATCAGCCCCACAGCAGCAAAAACGACCCCTGTTCACGCATGGCTTCCTGCTCCCAAAAGTTTGACCAGGCCACTGTCAGCAACACCCTTCCGCAAATAATCCTGGGCCGTGCGGCCATTCTTGTCAATCAGGGTCTTCTGAATCCCTCGCGCCAGCAACAGGTTGGCGGTGTCCAGATGGTTGTAGCGCGCAGCAAACATCAAGGCGGAAATCCCCTCGTTGTTGACCGCGTTGATATCCGCGCCATGGTCCAGCAACTGCTGCACAATCTGCGTATATCCTTTTTCTGCGGCCGCCAGCAGAGCTGTGCAACCACACACATGCCGGAAATGTTGGTTCGCGCCATGCTGTAGCAGAGCCGCCACAATGGCGCCATGGCCTTTTTCGGCAGCGATCATCAAAGGGGTGTAGCCATGCCGGTTTTGCACGTCCGGGGTGACGCCCGCTTGCAGAAGGGCCGTCACACTGTCAGCATGCCCCCGTTTGGCAGCGATGATCATTGCCGTATCTCCGTTACGATCCGCGCTATGGGCAGAAGCACCGTGAGCCAGCAGGGTCTTCAGCATATCGGTCAACCCGTACTGGGCGGCAAAAAAAAGTGCCGTATGCCCGTTTTGGGTCTGACTGTCCACGGAGGCCCCGTGGGCCAGCAACAGCTCGACAATCTCCCGGTAATCCCACTGAACCGCCAGACTCAAGGGTGTAAAACCGGAGAGATCTTTGGCATTGACATCCGCACCATGCATCAACAAACGCCGCACCACCTCGACATGACCGTTGTTGGCCGCCCAGGCCAGTGGGGTGATCTGCATTCTGCCCTGTGCATCCACAGGCGTCCCACGCGCCAGGAGAGTCTGGACCATGGTCACATCGCCATCCATGGCCGCCATGGACAAGGCGTTGGAGACCGGGGCGGTATTGCTCTCCCCCATACCCACCATGGCGACCACAGCAGCAGCGGTCATCAGGGAAACAGCAAGTCCGACTTTCTTGGTGTCCATTGTTTTTCTCCTCCATCCCTATACATTCTCTTTGGGTTTCGCCTTGCTTCCAGTCCGGTTCAACCGACTGCAGCATCCGCTTGTCTGTCATAGCGCATAAGGCGTGCCATGGGAAGACCCCGCCGGCACACAGAAAAGAAGAACGATAATATATTGATTTTACATTATTTTACGATTCAAAAAGAATGGCGGAGGGTCTGTTTTGTGTGCTGTTCCACACACACTGTCCCATGACAGGATCCACGACCTGGGACACACTGTCTCATCCCGGCACAGTGTGTCCCACGGATGACGCTCCATGGGCTGCCCATTCTTGTGCCTGCCAACTCCTGAATGGCCACTCCGTGTAGAAACAGGACTTTGTTTTGCCAGATTGCTTTATTTTTTCTTTATGTGTGCGCTGCTTAAATTTACCCAATATCAACACAAAACATGATAATGTCTCCGGGTTGTCTGTTTGTTCATCAGCAGCCATTTCTGACGAGGTGGATCCATCATGTCTGCACCGGTTAATGAATTCACGATTTCGCGTGTTGTCGTTTTTTCCTTTGTGTTGACGATTTTGCTGGGTGCGTTACTGCTTCTTCTGCCAGTCAGTCGTCTTCCGAATGTGGATCCTGTCTCCTGGATTGACGCCCTTTTTACCTCCGCTTCTGCGGTCTGTGTCACAGGTTTGTCTGTTCGGGATACCGGCACTACCTTTTCGGCATTCGGTCAGGGGGTGATTCTGGGACTGATCCAGATCGGTGGACTGGGATTCCTGACGCTCTCCACCTACTTCATCACCCGGTTCCAGGGACGCAGGAGAGGCATAAGCCTGCAACACCGTCACCTCCTGGAGATATCCCACGGTTCCGTGAAGTCCGTCTCTCCCGCCCAGTTGCTGCAGGCCATTCTGGCTTTCACCTTTCTGACGGAACTTCTGGGTGCCTACTTGCTTTTTATCCGATTTTCCGAAAGTTATCCAACCGGCCAGGCAACCTGGCTGGCCGTTTTCCACGCCATCTCTGCCTTCTGCAATGCCGGGTTCGGACTCTTTGCCGACAGCCTCATGGGTTACCGTCAGGATTTACTGGTGAGTGGCACCATCATGGGGTTGATCATTCTGGGCGGATTGGGGTTTCTCGTCGTTGCCGATGTGACACTGTGGCTCGTGGCGCGGGCGCGCCGGCAGCGGGAATCCCTCTCTCTTCATTCACGCCTGGTCTTGCAAACCACGCTGGTGCTGATTCTTTTCGGTGCGGTCGCCATTGCGGCCATGGAGTGGGGGAGCGCGGCCATGGGTGACCAGCCTATGGCCGTCGTATTGGAAAGTCTCTTCCTCTCTGTAACCAGTCGCACCGCCGGTTTCAATGCCACCGATACCGCCCTGTTGACGGGCCCCACACTGTTCCTGGTGATTTTGTTGATGGCCATTGGCGGATCACCGGGTTCCACCGCCGGAGGCATGAAAACAACCACAGCTGCCGTCTGCTTTTCCCTGCTGCGTTCCAAGGCGCGCAACCGACCACGGGTGGAGTGCCTGGAACGGGCCGTGCCTGATGAAACCGTCAACAAAGCCATGCTGGTGGTGACCGGTTATCTCCTGGCCATTATCATCGGCGTCCTGCTGTTGCAGCTCACCGAAGCAGGCCAGCAGCCCTTCAACAAAACGGAGGGCAACTTGTTCCTGGCTCATCTGTTCGAGACGGTCTCCGCCCTGGGAACGGTGGGACTCTCCACCGGGGTTACACCAACCCTGACCACAAGCGGCAAGCTGGTCATTACCATCCTGATGTTCGTCGGTCGGGTGGGGCCGCTATTGGCCGCCAGTGCCATGATCGGCGCAGTATCCAAAATTCCGTACACCTTTGCGGAAGAAAACGTCAATATCGGTTGAATGGGAGGCATAACATGGCTGGAAACTTTCTGGTGGTGGGCCTGGGAACCTTTGGCAGTCGCGTGGCCCAGGCGTTGTTCGAGAGCGGTGCCTATGTGCTGGCCGTGGATCAGGATGAAGAACGGGTCAATGCCATCCGGGAAAGCTCCTCCAAGGCAGTCTGTTGCAATGCCACCAATACGGAGGCCATGAAAGCCGTGGGAGCGTTCGACGTGGATACCGCCATCGTGGCGATCCGCAACCATTTTGACGCCACCGTTCTGGTCACCCACGCCCTGCGCAAAAATGGGGTCGAGCACCTCCTGGTACAGGTGGACAATGAGCAGGAGGAGGAAGCCATTCACACCTTTGGAGCCACGGAAGTCATCTTCCCGCCCCGTGATATGGCAGTGCGTATTGCCAGACGATTGATCCACCCCGATCTCGCAGAAAGCATTCCATTGACGCACGATGTGGCCATGATCGACATCGCCTGTCCAACCTTGTTTGTCGGGCGAAGCATCAGCGATCTGGCTTTGCGCACCCACTTTGGCGTCAATCTGATCGGCATCCGTCACCCGGATCAGGGGCATGGCGGGGAAAGATTCACCCTCAATCCCTCCCCGGATATCCGACTGCACAGTGAAGACAACCTGATTCTTCTGGGAAACCTGGGACAATTGGCCAAGGTAAAAAATTTGTCAAGCTCCAGATATTCTTCCAGAAACGGGGGAAGAGAGGAATCAGCACACCCGACAGGTGTTGCCCGTTTTGGGCGTGGACACGAGGGATCCGGTGGATTGTTGGGGCCTTGATCATCGT
>JADGCE010000085.1 GCA_015229095.1 Magnetococcales bacterium
CCCGTTCCACTCGAAACTTAAATTGTTTCATAACGGTCTGCGGGCCATTGACATAGGGTGTCTGCTCGTTCGCGCTCTTTTCCTCCACATATTTGCTGGCCGTCGTCAACACCCCGTCCAGACTCAGATCCTTCTCCCCGAATCCGGCCAACAGCCCGGCGGTAAACAACCCGTTCCTGCCTGTTCCATCCGATGCCACATTGCCTGGATCGGTGGCATAGACAATCACCGTCCCCTTGGGCACGCTGGCCGGAGGTGCCAAACCCCGCAGTTTTCCCCCACGAAATTTTCCGGTAAACGTATTGTTGCGACAGGCATCCAGCATGACCATGTTCACGGCACTGCGGGCATTTTCCAACTCTTCCAGAATATAGTTGACGTTTACCCCCTCATAGGCGATGGAAGCCTCACTGGTGGCAATGGCATCCACTGGCATCAGATAGTTTTGCCCCTTGATCTGCAACCCATGTCCGGCAAAATAAAAAAGAGCAGCGTGGGCATGACCGGCCCGGCGACCAAAGTCGGCAATCGCCTCATCCATGGCCGCTTTTTTGAGATTTTTATGGAGCTGAACATCAAAACCGAACTCTTTTAATAGCTTGGCAATATCCTCGGCATCATGAGCCGGGTTATTGAGCACCCCCAGATTTTCTCCGGTGTAGGCTCCGTTGCCAATCAACAATGCGACACGCTTTTCCACAACGGGAGCCTCGACGGCACGCCCTTCCCCGCCCAGAAGAACCCACATGGGCAGGAAAAATCCCACCACACCGATCAGCCACGCTATTCTGGAACGTTTCATCGATTTTTCCACTGCAGTGCGCCCAAGCCGGAAGGAATCCTGTCACGATTCAAGAAAAACTTAATTTTCAATAGTTTTTACTACTACGGGTCCAGGGGGATTATCCCCCTGGTGGGGTCCAGGGGCAAAGCCCCTGGTGGGTCGGGGCAAAGCCCCCCTTGTGGCATGAACAACGATCAAGGCATGCGGCGGCAGAGTCGGCAACGGAGGGCGCATCATCCTATACACCCCCACACGACACCCATTCAAGAAATCCTCATACGGAATGCGCCCCGGTGGATGCCTCGGCCAGCCACCCCAACACCTCCCGGTCCACCCCCTCCTCCGGCTTTTTCAGGCCGGCGAGCCAATCCAGCAAATCCAGATCGGAATGGTGCAGAAGCGCAATCACCCGCTGGCAAACCTCATCGTCCCAGCCGGACAACCTGCTGGCCAGCAGGCGACCCAGAATGCGCTCCATTTCCGCCATGGAACGACGCTCTGCCAGCAGAATCAGCCGCTTGCGCAGTATTTCGCTATTCTCCATCGAAAACGACTATCTTTTTTCCCAGCTGTTTTTCGTCGGAGCATTGACCATCCCAAGGGGACTTGCCATAAAAAATGGCCCCTGTGGTGATGACCCGCTCGTAGTGGGCTTCCAGAAAACCGCTCTTGCGCAGGTCGACCCAAGAGAGGTCACTGTCGATAAAACGGGTTCCTGCCAGGGAGGATTCCCGCAAGCTGGCCCTCGGCAAACGGGCAGCGGTCATATCGGCCCGATCCAGGTTGGAGGAGAGCAACTGGGCAGCGGTGAGATCCGCACGGCAGAAAGGCACGTCCGCCAGGGTGCAGAGCAGGAAATGGGTGTAGGACAACTGCGCATCGCTGAAGTCGCAGTCGATAAACTGGACGCGCTGACACAAGGCATGATCCATGCGGACACCCACCAAAGAGACCCCGGACAACCGACTCTCCTGCAGGTGGGCTTCCGTCAGGTTGCAGCCCTCCAGATTGAGATCATACAGCTGGCTACCGACCAACACCGCCCCGGCCAAGTCGACCCCCCGCAGGTCGACGGTGCGGATCTCCATGAAAGAGAGATCCGCACCGCGCAGATGACCGTCACGGCCACAGGCCGCCAACAACGCCTCTTTTTGGGTAAAAGAGCGCACGGGAAACCGGCTCAGGGACTGGCGAGGTCTATGATTTTGTTGATATCATATCCCTTGTGTCCACCCACCTTGGTGACGATGGCCGCCAACCGCTCATCCAGAGTCGGCCGGTTTACCTTGTACAACAGGCCGATGGGGGCATGACCCTCCGCATCACGGCGGGCCAGCTCCATGGCTGCACCCAGATTCGACGTATCGTGACCCTCCGGAACCTCCCTGACCAACTCCCGATAAAATTCCACGGTATCGATACTGTTGAAAGTGGGGCATTGGGAGAAAATGTTCACATAGGAGAACCCTTTGTGCTCCAACGCGCCCTTGATCAATTCGGCGCACAGCTGCGGCTTGCCGGCAAAGCCCTGGGCCACATAGGTCGCCCCGTAGGTCAGCATATAAAGCAACGGATTCATCGGCTCATCCGGGCCACCATAGGGGGTGGTGTAGGCCTTCAACTCCGGTCGGGAGGTGGGAGAATATTGGCCTTTGGTCAAACCATAGATGCCATTGTCATACAGAATGTAGGTCAGGTTGACATTTTTCCGGGCCATGTGGGGCATGTGGCCACCACCGATGGAAAAACCATCCCCGTCGCCACCGGTCACCAACACAGCCTGTTCGGGTTGAGCCAACTGCGCCCCCGTTGCCACCGGTCCCGCCCGGCCATGCAGGGTGTGCATTTTGTAGGATTTGATAAAATAGGGGGTGCGGGAGGAGCAACCGATCCCCGATATGGCCATCAGGTTGGAGGAGTCCACCCCCAACTCGGCCAACGACTTGTAGATACTGCTTAAAATACCATGGTATCCACAACCGGGGCACCAGACAACGCTCACCTCGGACTTGTAATCCTTGGGCTTCAGATCCACTTTGTGGAGGGCGGCTACAGACATCAGATTATCTCCTTGACTCTATCCATCATCTGGATGGGGGTGAACGGCAGGCCACCACAGATCGTAAATGGGATCGGCTTGATCGAGGTCTCAGCCCGGATAAAGTGGGACAATTGACCCTGATAGTTGACCTCCGGGACCAAAATCTTTTTGCAGGTTGCCGCAAAGGCCTCATACTGCTCCACCGGCATGGGCCACATCAGTTTGGGATAGAACCCCTTGACCTTGTACCCTTCTGCCCGCAAGCGGGCCACCGCCTCGCGGGCGACGCCAATGGTGCTGCCCCAGGTGATGATGCCCAGATCCGCCTCGCCCTCACCATCCACCTCGGTAGGCTTGTAACGGTTGACCACCGGCTTGATCTTGCCGAACCGTTTGGCCTGCATTTGTTCGTGCGTCTCCGCTTTAAAACTGGGGGCGCCGCTCTCGGTATGCTCCAGGCCGGTGGCAATGTGCATGCCTCCAGGAGTACCGGGATTCACCATGGGCGAAATGCCATCCTCGGTCATCTTGTAACGGGCATAGGTTCCCTCACCATCCCACATTTTGCGATGCACGATGGTATAGTCGGCAGGGTTGGGGCGGGGCACCGTTTGGGTGGAAAAGGCCAGGGAACCGTCCGACAGCAGGAGCACCGGACACTGATATTCCTCCGCCAGATTCAACGCATCCACCGTCATATCGATGCAGTCTTTCACATCTTCCACCGACAAAACGATGCGGGGGGCATCCCCGTGGGCACCATGAATGGCCAAGAAAAGATCGGACTGCTCATGTTTGGTAGGCAGACCCGTGGAAGGACCGCCCCGCTGCACATCCACCAACATGACCGGGGTTTCGCTCATGAAAGCCATACCCAGCATCTCTGCCATCAGGGCCAAACCCGGACCCGAAGTGGCGGTCATGGACTTTTTGCCCGCATAAGAGGCACCCAACACCTGACCAATGGAGGCGATTTCATCCTCCGCCTGAATCAGGGTGCCCCCCAGTTTGGGCAGGTGGGTTGCCACATATTTGGCAATCTCCGTCGCCGGCGTGATGGGATAGGCCGAGAAAAATTCCAGCCCACCCAGCAGGGCACCCATGCCGGCGGCATCATTGCCGGAGATGACAATAACATCCTTGGGGGCAGTGGCATCGGCCACCCGCCAGGGATCGGTCTTTTTCAAGGGCATGGCCAACTCTTTGCCCTTTTCAAAGGCTTGCAGGTTAAAATTGAGAATCTCCTCGCCTTTTTTGCCAAATTTTTTGGTCAACACCTGCTTCAGGGTGACCTCATTGATATTGAACAGCACGGAGAGGGCACCCATCGCCACCATGTTTTTGGAGCGGTAGGATTTCATCTCTTTGGCGGTCTTGGACATGGGAATGGGATAGGCATGCACCCCTTCCGGAATGGCATCCGGTTCAAAATCACCACCCGGATAATCGTAGACAAAGGCCGTACCCGGTTTCAACAGGTGTTTGTTCACCTCATAGGCCTCGCCATTGAAGGCGCAGAGGACATCAAACGTGTCACCCTGGTTGTAGATCCGATCCGGGCTGGTACGCACCTGGTACATGGCATAACCGCCTTTGATCTCTGCCGGAAAGGTCTTGAAGGTATAAATCTCCAGCCCTGCTCTGGCACAGGCGGCGGCAACAAAATCTCCCGTGGAGACAACACCTTCACCACCTTCCCCGGCCACTCGAATGATCAGGTCATTTTTTGCCATTGAAACTCCTTTCTAGCCTGCTTTTTGTTTTTGATAGACGCCACACGCCGGTACGCCTGCCCCAGACAACCCAAAAGAGGGCAATCGCAAGGCGTGCAACGGTGCCAACAGGAACTTCCGTGTCTCAGCCTTTCAACGCCTGGCGCACGACGATGCCCATCTCCGCCGGCGAACGGGCAATATGGACACCCGCTGCCTCCAACGCTGCAAATTTTTCAGCTGCGGTTCCCTTGCCGCCGGAGATGATCGCCCCGGCGTGGCCCATACGCTTCCCTTTGGGAGCCGTCGCACCGGCGATAAAGGCCACCACGGGCTTGCTCATGTGCTGTTTGATCCATGCGGCGGCCTCTTCTTCCGCCGTCCCGCCGATCTCGCCGATCATGATGACCGCCTCGGTCTGGGGGTCGGTTTCAAACAGAGAGAGGCAATCGATAAAGTTGGTGCCGTTGATGGGATCCCCACCTAAACCGACACAGGTGCTCTGCCCCAGACCGACCTGGGTGGTCTGGGCCACCGCCTCATAGGTCAAGGTGCCGGAGCGGGAGACCACGCCCACACAACCCACCCGATGAATGTGGCCCGGCATGATGCCGATCTTGCAGGCTCCCGGGGTGATGATGCCGGGGCAGTTGGGACCGATCAGACGGGTTTTGCGCCCTTGCAGATAACGCTTGACCCGCACCATATCCTGTACCGGAATGCCCTCGGTGATGCACACCACCAAATCCAGGTCGGCCGCCGCCGCCTCCTGAATGGCATCCGCCGCGAAGGCGGGGGGCACAAAAATGACCGAGGCATGGGCACCTGTCTCCCGCACCGCCTGGGCCACCGTATCGAAAACCGGCCGATCCAGATGGGTACTTCCACCTTTGCCGGGGGTGACACCGCCAACCAGTTTCGTCCCGTAGGCAATCGCCTGTTCGGAATGAAAAGTACCATTGGCTCCTGTAAAGCCCTGGCAGATCACCCGGGTCTCTTTGTCAACCAGAATACTCATATCGCACCTTCCTATCGAAGCACAGCCACAGCCTTTTCGGCAGCGTCGTTGAGATCATCGGCCGAAACAATGGCCAGCCCGGATTCCGCCAAGATTGCCTTGCCCTTCTCCACATTGGTCCCCTCCAGGCGAACCACCAGGGGTACCTGAATCCCCACCTCCCGCGCGGCGGTGACCACCCCATCGGCAATGACATCGCAGCGCATGATGCCGCCAAAAATATTCACCAACACCGCCTTGACATTGGGATCGGAAAGAATCAGCTTCAGGGCCGCCGTCACCACCTCGGTGGTGGCTCCGCCCCCCACATCCAAAAAGTTGGCCGGCTTGGCCCCTTTGAGTTGGATGATATCCATGGTGGCCATGGCCAACCCGGCTCCATTCACCATGCAGCCGATGGAACCATCCAGGGCGATATAGTTCAGCTCGTGCTTGGAAGCCTCCACCTCCTTGGGATCCTCCTCGTTGATATCCCGCAACTCGGCGATATCCTTGTGACGAAACAGGGCGTTGTCGTCAAAGTTCATCTTGGCATCCAGGGCCATGATATCGCCGCTCTTGGTCACCACCAGCGGGTTGATCTCCACCAGAGAGGCGTCGGTGCCGACAAAGGCGTTGTAGAGAGCGGTCATGAAGCTGACGGCCTTCCCCACCTGCTTGTCCACCAACCCCAAGCCAAAGGCCAGATTGCGGGCCTGAAAACCGGTAAAACCGGTGACGGGATCAATGGCCTCCTTGAGAATTTTTTCCGGGCTGCGGGCCGCCACCTCTTCAATCTCCATGCCCCCCTCGGTGGAGGCCATCATGGTGATGCGACCATTGGCCCGGTCGATGACCATGCCCAGGTAGAGCTCCCGTGCGATGTCGCACCCCTCTTCGATGTAGATCCGCTTGACCTCTTTACCCTTGGGTCCGGTCTGTTTGGTGACCAGAGTCATGCCAAGAATGCGCGAGGCCTCTTCCCGAACCCCTTCGATGCTTTTGACGACTTTGACCCCGCCCCCCTTGCCCCGCCCCCCGGCATGGATCTGGGCCTTGACCACATAAACACTACTTTCCAATGCTTTGGCCGCCGCTTCCGCCTCTTCTGGCGTAAAGGCCACCTGTCCGCGAGGCACTTTCACCCCGTAGCGGGCGATAATCTGTTTGGCTTGGTATTCGTGAATATTCATGAGAGGTTCCCATTCGATCTGACATCATTCATCAAGAATTTTATCTCCGTTGGCTCTCGGACGCACATCCTCAGCGAGCGATGGGATCATAAGCGGATTGCGTCCAATAGTCCACACCTGTCATGCTGGAGGGCGATTTTACCCCCCATTCCCCCCGTAAGCAGGGAGCAAACGGGGGGCAACGGGCTGTTCCCCACAGCCTGCCTCTGCCAACTCTTCCATGAAAGCTTCCAGGTGGGAAACCCCTGGAGTACCGCCGCTGCTGACCGATTGCGCAAAATGGGCCGCACTCTTGCCAGCCCGCAAACCAAAGACCAAAATTTCCAATAAGGCATTGCCCATCAACCGGTTATCGCCATGCACCCCCCCGGTCACCTCACCTGCGGCAAACAGTCCCGGCATATCCGTACCCCCATCGGCGCGGATGACCACACCGCCGTTCTGGTAGTGGATGGTGGGATAGGTCAAGACGGGCACCTTGCGCAAATCAATCCCCTTGCGCAAAAACTCACCAAAGCGACCGGGAAATTCCCGTTCAATGGTGCCTCGACCATGCAACAGGTCAATCAGGGGAATATCCAACCAAACCCCCAACCGACCCAACGGGGTCTTCACCCCGTTGCCCACCATGCACTCCCGGATGATCGCCGCCGAGGTGACATCCCGCGGCTCCAGGCCGAAGACAAACTCATCGCCATGGCAGTTCAAGAGTTGCGCGCCCCAGCCCCGGAATTTTTCTGTCGCCAGGAGGCCCAACTTGCTGTCCGGATAGAGAATGCCGGTGGGATGGTACTGGCAATAGCGCAAATCCCGCAGCGGGATGCCCGCCCGATAGGCGATGACCAAACCATCTGCGGTGGCTCCATAATGGTTGGAGGTGGGAAACTGTTTGAAATGCAGACGACCGAACCCCCCGGTGGCCATCACCACCGCTTTGGCATGCACGATCCGGGTCACGGGGGAGCGATCATGGGCGGCAATCTGTTCCAGAATCGCCCCGACAGCCCGTCCATTCTCGTCGGTCAACAGCTCCACCGCCGGGGAAAAGCTCAAGACCTTGATCCCTGGATAGGTCTCTGCATGGTCACGAATCACCCGCATCAACTCCAGCCCGGTGACATCCCCGGCGGCGTGCAGCCGCTTTCTGGAAGTCCCTCCCCCATGGCGCACCTTCATCCGTCCAGTGGGATATTTGTCGAAGAGCACGCCCAACTCTTCCAACCAGCGCAACACCCGCACCCCATCCGTGACCAGTGCCTCCACCAACTCCGGGTCATTGGTAAAATGGCCACCGCCCATGGTGTCCAGATAGTGTTGTACCGGCGAATCGGACTCCTGGTCGGCAATCTGAATGCCACCCTCTGCCATGATGGTGTTGGAATCCCCGTGCCGCAACTTGGTGGCAACCAGCACTGTGGCACCCGCCTCGGCAGCCGCAATGGCCACCGTTGTCCCAGCTCCCCCTCCCCCAATCACCAGGACATCCGTGTGATATTCCTGCACGACCGGAACCGCCCTTGCCTCACCCTCCTCCCCCCCCCGCACGGGGGCATCCGGGTGTCGACGGGCCAGGGAAAAATGGCGAACCACCGACTCCCTGGGCCAGGATTCCAGCACATCGGCCAATTCACAGGGAACCATATCCCCTTTGTTGGGCCCCACCCGCAGGGGACGACAGCCGTCGGCCCGATAGTCGGGATGGTACTCCTCCAACCAAGCACGACGATCCGACAGGGAGAGGGAGGGATAACCCTCCCCCCTGCGCAGGGCGGCCAAACGGTGCTCCCGGGTCTTGACAACCAGACGGGCCGACTCACGCATGGCTTCAGGAAATCTGTTGAGTTCGTTCAGTGGCATATCAAAGCAGGCTGCGATCTTCGGGAAGCCAAGTGCCGGGAGGCGCATCGTCCGGCTCCCGCTCACGACGCTGATAGAGGGCTTGCAGTTTGACCGGATCCATGCGCCGCACCCGGCGAAAAAGGGCACGATAATGACCGCCTTCCAATTTTTCCAGTGATTTGGCCAGGTGTTCAGCCGGGGCATCCCGGAAACGACCATGCAACCGACGGGCGGCCAAGGCGGCGTTGGGCTGGGAAATGCTGGAGGGGCACCGCAATACACACGCCTGGCATTGCACGCAGGTGAACGATTCGTGGGCCGCAGCACGCAGGTCCCCCCGTTTCATCATACCCACGTAGCCCATCACATCGATCCCAACAGGACACAAACGGCTGCACTCCCCGCACATGACACAATTGTTCACCTCAGGGTAGAGGCGCAAAAGCTGAAACTCCGGACTGACATCTCCGGTCAAGGTCAGGGGATGCCGCGCTTTTCTTTGGGGAATATAGGGCAATGAAAGAACCTCCATCCCGTCCTGCACTTCCTCCTGACACAGCAGACCGGCCAGCAATGCATGGGACTCCCGCAATCGGTACAGGACCGTACACGCCCCACACACACCACCCCGGCAGCCAACGCCCCGCACAAAGCGGAGCCCGGCCTCTTCCAGGGCGGCCAACAGGGTCCGACCCGATAGCACCTGATATTCCGTGCCGTCAAAGGCGATGGTGATGGTGGTGGGAACGATGGCAGACATGCGCTCTCGTGGGTTGTGGGGCGTTCCGGGGGATGACACTCCATCAAGAGGGGGGCGGACTCCCGCCCCCCTCTGTACGACGATCAGATGGAGGCCACAATGGCGTTCAGGGTTGGGCTGGAACGCATGGCGACAGCCACCTTGGCGGGATCGGTATGATAGTAACCGCCCAGATCGATGGCTTTGCCTCCCAGGGCATTGAACTCTGCCAGAATTTTGGCTTCATTCTCCACCATCTGCCGGGCGATGGGGGCGAAATGCCGCTGCAGTTCCGCATCTTCGCTCTGGGCGGCCAGGGCCTGCGCCCAATACATGGCGATATAGAAATGGCTGCCCCGGTTATCCAGTTCACCCACTTCACGACCCGGCGATTTGTTGTTGTCCAGCAACAGACCCGTCGCCTGATCCAGCGTTTTGGCCAGCAGGGCCGCTCTCTTGTTGTTGCGCACGGCACTCAAATGCTCCAGGGAGGCGGCCAGGGCGCAAAACTCGCCCAGGGAGTCCCAACGCAAATGTCCCTCCTCCACAAACTGCTGCACATGTTTCGGAGCCGACCCGCCCGCACCGGTCTCAAACAGCCCGCCACCATTCATGAGGGGCACGATGGAGAGCATTTTGGCACTGGTGCCCACTTCCAGAATGGGGAAGAGATCGGTGAGATAGTCGCGTAACACATTGCCGGTGACAGAAATGGTGTTCTCACCCTTGTGCATCCGTTCCAGTGAAAAACGGGTAGCCTCCACAGGAGAAAGGATACGAATATCCAAACCGGTGGTGTCGTGATTTTTCAAATACCGCTGGACCTTGTTGATCAATTCCGCATCGTGGGGCCGATTCTGATCCAGCCAGAAAACCGCCGGCCACCCCGTCGCCCGTGCCCGATTGACCGCCAGCTTGACCCAGTCCTGAATGGCGGCATCCTTGGCCTGACACAGACGCCACACATCCCCCGCCTCCACTGCATGGGAAAACAGGGTTCGACCCGCTGCACTGACGACACGAATCGTCCCATCACCCGGGGCCTTGAAGGTCTGATTATGGGAGCCATACTCTTCGGCTTTTTGTGCCATCAGGCCCACATTGGGAATGCTGCCCATGGTCGCCGGATTGAATGCTCCATGCTTTTTGCAAAATTCCACGGTGGCATCATACACACCCGAGTAGCTGCTGTCCGGGATCACCGCCTTGGTATCTCTGGCCTTGCCATTCGCATCCCATCCTTTACCCCCGGCCCGGATCATGGCGGGCATGGAGGCATCGATGATGATATCGCTGGGCACATGCAGGTTGGTAATCCCCCGATCGGAATCGACCATGTAGAGATCCGGTTGCTTGGCCATGCAGGCCTGGATATCTGCCTCAATCTCGGCCCGTTTGCCTTCCGGCAGGGTTTGAATCTTTTTGAGGGCATCCCCCCAGCCACTGCTGGGGTCCACGCCCAATTCCGCAAACAGTTGGGCATGTTTGTCAAACACCTCCTGGAAATAGACCACCACCGCATGACCGAAGAGGATGGGATCCGACACCTTCATCATGGTGGCCTTCATGTGCAGGGAAAAGAGCACCCCCTGCTCTTTCGCCTCTTTCATCTGGGCGGCCAAAAAGGTGCGCAAAGCCCGGACGCTCATGAAGGTGGCATCGATCACCTCGCCATCCACCAGGGGCAGCTTCTCTTTCAGGGGGGTGACAGCACCCGCCTGGTCGACAAACTCGATGCGCGCCGTGCCGACGGAACCGCTGTCGATGGTCATCGATTTTTCGTTGGAGAAAAAGTCACCACTCTTCATGCTGACCACATGGGTCTTGGAATCAGGGCTCCAGGCTCCCATCTTGTGGGGATTTTTCTGGGCATAGGCCTTGACCGCCAGGGGAGCCCGGCGATCGGAATTGCCCTCCCTGAGAACGGGATTGACCGCGCTGCCTTTGATCTTGTCATAGCGGGCCCTGGCCTCCACCTCGGCATCCGTTTTCGGAGCATCGGGATAGTCGGGAACCTGGAACCCCTGCCCCTGCAGTTCTGCGATGGCGGCCTTGAGTTGGGGAAGAGAAGCACTGACATTGGGCAACTTGATGACATTGGCCTCAGGCTGGACGACCAGGGCACCCAATTCTGCCAAATCATCCGGACGCCGCTGCGCTTCTGTCAAATATTCCGGAAAGTTGGCGAGAATTCTGCCCGCCAGGGAGATATCCTTGGTGCCGACCGTGATACCGGCCACTTTGGTGAACGCTTGTATGATGGGCAGCAAAGAGCCGCTGGCCAGTTGAGGGGCTTCATCGACGACGGTATAGAGGATGTCCGCTGGGCTTTGTGTAGTCTGTCCGGCCATTATTCTGTACTCCGTGCATTGAAAGTTCATGGGTAATGATAGAGCTTCCCAACTCTGGGGGCGCATCATGCACGAAGCCC
>JADGCE010000086.1 GCA_015229095.1 Magnetococcales bacterium
CCGCGTACCAATGCCTCGTTGACCCCCCGTTGGACAAGGGCCTGGAGAATGCTCTCCGGGGATCCCCCCATGCGCAACCGCAGTGTCATGAACTCAAACACATATTCATCGGATGTTTTCGCCATGATTCCGCTCCTGAAGTCGCATCACCCCGCCTGTGCGGGCAGGGTGATGATCACACGCTGAAACGGAAGCTTCAAGCAAAAATCTCGCCATCTTCTCTTTGTGCCTGCCGGAGAGGATGCGGGGTGACGGGGGGCTTTTTGATCAGACAGAGGGGCACAGGGACCGGGAGAGGCGGGCAAGATTTGCCGAAAGGGTCTGCGATGCGTATCGTCCCGGTTGTCGAGGTTTGCCCCGTTGCCGGGGAAAACCTGCCATCGTCCGTCTGTTCCAATCGGCGGTATTTCCACAAAAAACAATAAAAAACAGATGCTTATATTTTCTTGGATCCTTTCCTTGCAGAGGCGTCCACAGGGTGTTTTGCAGTTGGCATAAGTGGTGCATGAAGGATGCAGACGCCATTTTTCTATCGCGTTGGGCTTGGATTGGGAGAAGAGAGCAGCCGATGTCTATCAACAATATTTTGAATGTTTCCCAGTCCGGGATATCCGCTGCACAAAATACCTTGCAGACGGTCTCCCACAACATTGCCAATGCCAACACCCCCGGCTATTCCCGGCAGGTGGTCTCTCTGGCCAATGCCTCGGGTGGCCTTGGGGTGCAGGTGCGGGATATCTCCCGGCAGTTGGATCTCCTGCTGGATCGCCGCCAGGAGTTGGGTGTCGGGGAGTCGGGGCGTCTGGATGCCAGAGAGCGTTTTCTCTCCCAGATCGAGCAGATTTTTAACGAGATGGGTACACCGGGTCTGAATGACCGGTTGGATGCCCTCTATACAGCGGCGGACAGCCTGATGGACAACCCCACCAATCCCGTCGGACGGGAGGAGTTTGTCACCAAGGCGGATGGGGTGGCCCGCCATGTTCAGGGCATGTCCCGTTCCCTCTCCGGCCTGCTGACCCCGGTGGATCAGGAGGTGGATGTCCTGCTGGCCGATATCAACAACCGTCTGCGGGCCATTCGGGATGTCAATGTCGCCATTGCCGGCAGCGAGGAGAGTGGTTCGGCGGATCTGCGGGATCAGCGGCGCAGGATGATCATGGAACTGGGCAAGCTGATCGACATTCAGACCCTGGAGATACCGGGGGGGGCCGTCCAGATCAGCATGGGAGGAGGGCAGGGGTTGCTGGCGGATACGGTGCATGCCGCCACCCTCTCCCGCAGTCCGGAGATGGCGGTGGATCCCAGTGTACCGACAGCCCCAGGCGAGCCCCCTGAGCTGACCCGTTTTCGGGGCATCAGCCTGGATGGCCGCCCGGTCCTGCGCATCCAGGGAGGGGCGTTGGGGGGGTTGGTGGAGGTGCGTGATACCCTGATCAATGGCAAAAACGGCTTTTTGACGAGACTGGAGGCACTGGCGGATACGATGCGTTTCCAGTTCAACAGGATCGGCAGCACCTCCGTCAGCCAGAGCATGTTTACCAGCCAGACCGGCGTTGTCACCCTGGGCCGCGATCTGGGCAGCCCGATGCGTACACTCTCCACCGATCCGGAGGCGCCGAACTACCAGGGCGCGCCGGTGGATATGTCGCAACTGCTCTACACGCTGGCGGATCCGCCGATTGTGGAGGGGGAGGAGGGGCGCCCCGCACCGCCGCCCGTGGCGGCCAAACAGATTCTTTTTGCCACAGGGGTGGACGGCAGCCATCTGAGCGTCGCCCCCCCGGTGGTGGTGACGGAAGATATGAGCATCGCCGGACTGGTGAGTGCCATCAACCGGACCGGTGTCATCAACGCCTCGATCACGCCGGACAACAGGCTGCGCCTGCAAGGGGCCAATGGTCTCAAGTATGGGGTGATCTCGGACGACAGCAACGTGCTGGCCATCCTGGGCATCGGCGCCCTGTTCGCGGGTGATGGAGCCTGGAATATGGCCGCCAATCCCGCCTTGCTGTCGGACTCCCGCACCCTGGGCGTCGGGCGCATCAACACACGTTATGAGGATCCCAACGACCGCAGTCGGGCGACCCATGCCACCTTTGATGATGGCAACAACCAAGCGGCCCTGGCGATCAGTCAGTTGCGGACCACCAAGTTTGATATCTCCGGGCGGGAGACCAGTCTGACAGGCAACTATGCGGCCACCGTGGGGATGGTGGGGGCGGTGGTCAACCAGAACCGTGACTCCAGCATGGCGCAAAAAGCGGCGCAGGATTTTCTGGAAACCCTGCGGCAGTCCACCTCCGGGGTCTCCATGGAGGAGGAGTTGACCGATCTGCTGCGCTTCCAGCGCGCGTTTCAGGCCTCCAGCAAGCTGGTGAGTACGGCCGATGAGTTGTTCCAAACCATTATCCAGATGGTTTGATGAGAGTGCGGTTGTGGGCAGGGGCCACGTTGCTGTGGCGTGCAAAACAGGGCTTTGGGATGGATCGATAGGAAGAGACCATGCGTATCACCAGCACTATGATGTTTACCGCCGGGATGACGGCCATGCAGGCCCAGCAACAGGAGATCCTGCAGGCCCAGGCGGAGAGCACCTCAGGACTCAAGATCCAAAAACCATCGGATGACCCATCCGGCGTCTTTCGGCATACCCTCTTCTCCTCGGATCTTGCGTCGATCCAGAGTTTGAAGCGTACTACCGACTTGGCTTCGCAACGGTTGGCGACAGGAGACACCAGTCTCGGTACGGTACACGACAACATGATGCGGGCCTACGAACTGGCTGCCCAGTTTTCCCACGGCACCTCGGGGAACGATCCGGCCATTCTCAAAGGTTCCGCAACCTCGGCGTTGGCCGTCTACCAAAATCTGTTGACGGTGGCCAACTCCGAGATGGATGGGGTGCCCCTGTTCGGGGGAGGGCGGACGGCGGTCCCGTTCGACGAAAGCCATCTGATGGCCACCGCCGTGCAGGTGCAGAGCAACGGCACCGGCTCCATGGCACCGGTGCCGCCGGGATTTGTCGCCCATGTGGCAGACTCCTTCCGCAGCCCGGATGGGCAGACAGGGGTGGTGACCTCCTACAAAATTTTCCCCTCTGCCACAACGGCCGGGGCGTATGTGATGGAGGTGAATGGCACCCGGCAAGAATTGCCCCTCTCCCCCATCCCCCGGGTGGGCGCGCCCCCCTACCTGGATCTGGGGGAGGGTGTCACCTTTGACCTTGGCGGTCCGTTGCATGCGGGGGATGCCGTCGCCTTTACGGTGGTGCCGGATGGCACCCGCTTCCAGGCGACCCCCTCCCAGTTGCTGCCGGATACAACGGTCGATGGGGGGAGTGGGGAAACTCCGGCCAATGGAACCCCGGTCGATGCCTCGGCGGGCTTTTTTGCCCGGGTGGCCCCCGGTGCCAAGTTGGCGGACCTCCCCTTGAGCGTCAAGGTCTCCTATCTCTCCAGCAGTGGAGAGTATGCGGTCAACGTCAATGGCACCGATTGGTCACCCCTGAAGCCGGTGGCGGCCCGTCCCGGTCAGCCCGCCTACGTGGATTTGGGCAACGGGGTTACATTCCATCTGGTGGATGCACCGCAGACCGGGGATGTCTTCTTTTTCGAGGTGGTGCCCGCCTATCAGGGGGGAGAGGCCGACCGGCCCATCCTGGTCGGAGGCGGCAAAACCATGGCTGGCAACGCCACCGGCGCCGAATGGGTGGAGGGAGGTGGCAGCATCGGCAGAGGCATCAACCTGTTGGGCGCGGCGGCCGCGTTGCGGGGCGCACTGCTCCGGGGGGATTCCGCCGAAGTGGCGGTGCAGTTGCGCCGCCTGGAGGAGGGGCGGGGACAGGTGTCGGATTTTCAGGCCGAGACCGGGGTGCGTGAGGCGCAGATGAGCGTGACCGCCTCCACCCTGGCCGCCGGAGAGTCCAGCCTGCAGACCCTCAAGGCCAGCAATTCCGAGGCGGATCTGTTCGACGTGATCAGCCGGTTGCAAAAGGCGACGCAGACGATGCAAATGCTGGCAACAACCGAGCGGGATGTGTTGAACCTGTCGTTGCTGGATTTTATCCGCTAGGGCATGGGGGGAGATCCATCGGTCGATGCCGTCTGGTTGGTAAATCGGGCAGGGGTCGCCGGTCAGGCAGCAGAGGGCAGAAGATGGGGCAGCGTGCGTTGCCAGGATGGATGACGTAGCAGAGGGTTAACCATTTGGGTGTGGAGAGGATGTCATGGAGATTCAGGGGACCCGGTTTGGTGTTCTGGAGTTTAAAGAGGAAGAGATCATCACGCTCAATGAGGGCTTGCTGGGGTTTCCGATGAGTCGGCGTTTTCTCCTGTTTCCCTATGGGGAGGACTCATCCTTTTTCTGGTTGCAGTCGGTGGATGAGACGGAGATCGCCTTTATCGTCATCAACCCCTTCGATTTTTTTGCCCATGTCGAGTTTGAGGTGCAGGACGAGGATGCCTTGGCCCTGCAGTTGCAGAACCCGGAGGATGTGGAAATTTTTACCCTGGTGACCATTCCGGAAGGTCGCCCGGAGGAGATGCGGACCAATTTGGCCGGTCCTGTGGTGGTCAACACCCAAAACCGTCAAGGAAGGCAGATTCTGGTTAAGGGATATTCGCCGAGACAGCTGCTGATTCCGCCCAATATGCAGTCAACGTACCTGAAAGAACGGGAGATGCGCCGGGCGAACCGTCGCAATCGCGCCCGGGGCCGGGTCGAACACAACCCGGTGCCGTTGGCCGCAGCCAGTTAGGGCAATCGTCGTACCTGGGCTCCGTCTCGGAGCGAAGATGCTGTTGGCCACCGCCTTCATGGCCACCGTCGGACAGGACAAAAAATAAGGCAGACCAACAACCGCCATTGCAGTTAGCAGCCATTAGAGGATTACGACCATGCCGATGTTTATCAATACCAACGTTCCCTCCTTGACCGTTCAGCGTCACATGGCGGCTGGCACAGAAGGGTTGAACAAAGTTTATGCGCGTCTCTCTTCCGGATTGCGGATCAACACCGCTGGAGATGATGCCGCAGGTTTGGGGATCAGCAACCGCATGACGGCGCAGATCCGGGGGCTGAACCAGGCCATCCGTAACGCCAACGATGGTATCTCGGTGGCCCAGGTGGCGGAAGGGGCGATGGCGGAAGATGCCAACATGCTGCAGCGCATCAGCGAGCTGAGCGTGCAGGCGGCCAATGCCACCAACAGCGATGCGGATCGTCAGAGCCTCCAGGAGGAGACCCTGCAACTGCTGGCGGAGATCGAGCGGGTCGCGCAGGAGACGGAGTTCAACGGTTGGCAGATGTTGAACGGCAAGCAGGAGCCTCTGGTCTTCCAGGTGGGGGCCAAGGAGGGGCAGGTGATCACCCTCAAGCTGGCGGATGCCCAGGCCACCACCCTGCTGGCCCAGCCGGTTGCCGTGGATCCCAACAGTCCCGTCAGTGTGACCAACCAGAAAGTGCAGGGGGTGACCATTACCGCCCCCAGCCCGGCACTGGAAGGTTCCAAGCTCTTCTCCTCCACCATGGGCCCCATGATCAATGTGGTGGCCAACGGCGATGTCAGCAAGGCAGCCAGCCAGCCCTATGTGGCGACGTTGCTCTCCTCCGACGTGGCGCGCAACATGGCGGTGGTGGCAGGTGCCACGGTCGCCACCGCGACGGCTGTGGCCGATCAGGCGGCGACGGCGGTGACCAGCACTGCGGTGCAGGCTCTGGAAGGGTTGGAGGGGACACCGACGGAGGCGGAGGTGACCGCCGCTCTGGCCGACTCCAGCGAGGCCGTCCGTGCGGCTGCCATCAACGCCGTGCGGGGTTTTACCTCGGACGGGGTGACCAAAATGGCCGGTGGTGGCACTCGTGCCAATATTATTGCGGCGGTGATCTCCGCCGAAGCCCTGGCGGGGAGCACGGAGGAGGGATACACGGTCTTTGCCAACAATTCCGACAAGGCACGGGTGTTGGCCGCCGCCATGTATGCCGCCAACCGCAGCTACGATGGCAGCGACAATGTGCCGCCGGATTTTACCGTCCTGGCTGGTGAAAGTGGGGGTGCCATCGCCGCCGCCACCCACGTGGATGATGTGGTGGACAGTGCCGTCAAGGTGGGTGCGCCCCAGGTGGTGGATGTGCCCGTTGGCAATATCCTGCGTGTCATCCGGGCCTTTGATGCCGCCATCAGCCAAGGTAAAAGCGTCGACCAGATCGCCCTGTTGGCGGTGGATGCGGATGCAGGCACCGGGGGCAAGAAAAATCTCACCTTTGACCAGGCCAAGGTGATTGCCACCGCCGGCGTAGCGGCGGCTCAGGTGGGGGGTACAGTGAGCGGGGCGGTGACGGCGGCCGTCAATGTGGCCAAGGTGATCGCCGCCCGCAACGCAGCTGCATCGGCAGCCCCCGCTCCCAAGCCCGGTGAGAAGGTGACCGTGCCCCGCTGGTTGATCAATACCCAGGGCCAAAACAGCTATCCCCCGGTGCCCCTGGTGGATGTGACCGGCAAGACCATTCCCACCGACCCCACCCTGGAGTTTGATCCCCCCAATACGGATGCCGGGGGTTCCAAGCCCTTCAATCCGCCCCTGGCGGGTCAAAAGGCCGCCGGTCGGATGTTGAGTCTGGTTCTGGACGCCATCAACCGGGTCTCCAGCACCCGGGGTGAATTGGGAGCCATGCAGGGTCGTTTTACCTCCAACATCGCCAATTTGACCAATGTGGTGGAAAATGTGACGGCGGCCCGTTCCCGGATTCTCGATGCGGACATCGCCGCCGAGACGGCCAGCCTGACCAAACTTTCCATTTTGCAGCAGGCGGGTACAGCCGTGTTGACCCAGGCCAACCAGTTGCCGCAGTTGGCTTTGCAGTTGTTGAAATAATGGACGGCACACTTTTGGGAGACGAGACAATGAAGGTTCATGGCACGCGGTTCGGGTCTCTGACCTTTGGCGAAGAGGAGCTGATCCATCTGGAAGATGGCCTGATGGGGTTTCCCCGCAGCAAGCGGTTTCTCCTGTTTCCCTACTCGGAAAATTCGGCCTTTTTCTGGTTGCAGTCGGTGGATGAGCCGGATGTGGCGTTTATCGTGATCAATCCGTTCGACTTTTTCGCCAACCTGGACATCAGCCTCTCCGACGAGGATACCCAACGCATCGGTTTGCTGAGCAGTGAGGATGTGGAGGTGTTCAGTCTGGTCAACGTGCCGGACGGGCAACCGGAGGCAGTGCGTACCAACCTGGCGGCGCCGGTGGTGGTCAATACCGGCAACCGCAAAGGGACACAGGTCCTCCTCAAGGAATTTTCGCCCCGGCAGCCTTTGATTCCGGTGGAGATGCGGCGCGGTGTCAGGGAGCGGGCCATGCAGGATTACCCCCAGGCACAGATGATGGCAGTTTAGAACGCTTTTCAGCTCAACGGTACGAGGCAGGCCGGTGGCGCGGAGCACTCCGCGCCCTTCTCGCCACCAGGATCGCGACCCCATAGAGGATGCAACCATGGCACTCATTATCAACACCAATGTCAACTCCCTGAACGCCCAGCGCAATCTGGGCGTCACCACCGATATCTTGACCCGGACCTTCCAACGCCTGGCGTCGGGTATGCGGATCAATACGGCGGCGGATGATGCAGCCGGATTGGCCATCTCCACCCGGATGACCGCGCAGATCAAGGGTCTCTCCATGGCCATTCGCAACGCCAACGACGGCATCTCCATGGTGCAGGTGACGGAGGGTGCGGCCCAGGAGAGCGTCAACGCCTTGCAGCGGATTCGGGAGTTGGCGGTCCAATCGGCAAACGGTGCCATGACCTCCAGCGATCGCCAGGATCTGCAACTGGAGGTGAACCAGCTGCTCAGCGAGATTCAGCGCATTGCCATCGATACGCAGTTCAATGGCATTCCCCTCATGACCGGCATGTTTCTCTCCTCCCCGCGGATGGTGATCCAGGTGGGGGCCAAGGAGCATCAGGCCATCTCGTTTTCCATCGGCGATATGCGGTTGAACGGCATCGGCGGATTGGGGAGCACCAGCCATTGGACCGTGGATGCCTCCGGGGCCAGCGTGCAGGTGCTGGGCGCCGACGGGGTGACGCCATTGATCGGTTATCCCCCCCTCATCGCCACCCGGTCGGCGGCCGAGAGCACCATTGCCAAGATGGATACCGTGTTGAACCGGGTGGCCAGACAGCGTTCCAATCTGGGGGCCGTGCAAAACCGTTTCATGGCGGTGATTGCCAATCTGAACAATGTGGTGGAAAACATGACGGCGGCCCGCTCCCGCATCCTGGATGCGGATATCGCCTCGGAAACGGCCATGTTGACCCAAAAAACCATCCTGCAGCAGGCAGGCACGGCGGTATTGGCCCAGGCCAATCAGCAACCCAAGCTGGCCTTGCAGTTGCTCAGCAATTAACCATGGGATCGGCCCGGCGGGCTGATTTGTGTTCAGTCGGGTTCTCTTTGTGCCGATATCCCTTACAGGGCAATCGGTCGTTCCTCCAGCGTCGTTCAGGGGCTCGTATGGGTATTTCCGATGTCTCGTCCCTTTCCTCCGGTGTCCCCTCCCAGGAGAGTCCGGGGGTGGATGGAGGGGGGGAGGGTTTGGCCGACACCCTCCGGGAGGCCAATCGTCTGTTGACGCGGTTGGCAGCGGTGAACCTGCTGGCCCCCTCCAACCCGGCAGAGGGAGCTCTGTGGGTGTGGGAGGGTATGCGCCCTGCCGGAGCTGTCGCTCCGGAGTCTCTCCCCCTTTTACAAGAAAAGATTCGGTTGTTGCGCCGGTCGTTGCGCGCTGTGCAGGTGTGTGACCTGTCTGAAGCGGGTCCGCGCACCCCCCATTGATGGAAGCAGGGAGGAGTGTCCCATGGCCGTAGGCTCTGTATCGTCGTCATCCGGTACCTCAGGTGCGGGTACGCTTTCGTTCGGTGGCCTGGCCTCGGGGTTGCCGGCGGATCTGGTGGACCAGTTGATGCGGGCGCAGCAGGTGCGCATCAACACCTTTCAGAACGACAAGCTCAAGGTTGCCGATCAACAGTCCGGTTTGACCGCTTTGCGGGCCAAACTGAGCGAACTCTCCAGCAAGGTTGCAGCCCTCCAGAGTGGCTCCTCCTGGGCGCCCCACACCGTCAGCAGCTCCCAGGCCGACAAGGTGGCCGCCACCGCCACCAGCACGGCGACGGCGGGTGTTCATACGATCCATGTCGCCCAACTGGCCGCCAACGATACCTGGGTGGCCGCCACCGGGGTGAGCACCACCGATACCCTGGCCGAGGGGGCCAATATCTCCTTCAGCTATAATGGCACCGTCTACGGCACCGATGCGGAGGTGGTGACGCCGGGTTTCAGCCCGGCGGATCTGGTGGGCAATACCCTCTCTGAGCTGGTGGACAAGATCAACGGCATCAACTATGGCAGCGGCTTGGCGGGGGTGACCGCCAGCGTGATGAATGACGGCTCCTCGACGCCTCCCACCTATCGCCTGGTGCTGACCGCCCGGGAGAGCGGCAAAAATGGCGCCGATGCCCGTATTGTCCCCCCGGTCTCCCTCTCCTTCAACACGGCGGGCACCATCACCCTGGCCAACCGTGTGGTGGGGCAGAATGCCATCTTCCAGGTGGATGGGGTGGATGTGACCAGTACCAGCAATGCCCCCGGCGATGTGCTGAGCGGCGTCAACCTGCAGCTCAAAACAACCACCGGCGCCACCCTCAATGCCGAAGGGGGGGTGGTCACCACCGCCTCGACCCCGGCTGTCGTCAGCGTGGGCAATGATACCGCCACCGTCAAAACCAACCTGAATGCTTTTGTGGATGCCTACAACAGCGTCGTCGATTTTATCAACCAGAACAAAGATACCACCCTGGCGGGTTCCAACGTCTCCCGCACCGTGCTGTCACGCATGCGCTCGGTTTTGAATGTGCGCACCAACAAAAGCGGCGCCGCCGATGCCAACGATGTTCTGACCCGTTCCACCCTGGCCGAATATGGCTTGCGTACCGACTCCAAAACCGGAAGAATCAGTTTTCACAGTACCGCCCTGGACGAGGCCATCGCAAACGATTACAATGGCCTCTCTGCCCTCTTTTCCAACACCCAGGCCGCTGTGGGCGTGGGCAACAATCCGGGTCTGGCCTACCGGTTTGCCGACCTGTTCAACGGCATGACCAATACCATCTCCGGCAGCCTGACCGTCCAGGATCGCAGTCTCCAGTCCCAGCAAAGCCGCCTGGATAAGGATATAATCAGAGAAAACAGCCGGTTGGAAACGGTCAGAAAACAGTTGACGGCAAAATTTTCCAACATGGAACAGTTGGTGAGCCGGTTGAACAGCGCGGGCAGCGCGGTCAGCTCCGCTCTGGGTAAGCTGAACAATAATAATGGATGATACCTTTGCGTGAGGGCATGTGGGCATGGATGGGGCAGGAGAGGAGACGGGCGCGCAGGAGGAGCTGGCTCCGTTGACCATATTGATCCGTTTGTACGAAGGAGCCATTGATTTTTTGGAACGCTCCCTCGTCGCCTGTGAAGGGGGGCAGGTGGATGATTTCCAGGCGTTGCTGGGGCGCGGGCAGCGGATTATCGAAGAGTTCCAACGGACCCTGGACTTCAGCCAGGATGGGGATGTCTCCATCCGTTTGAACGAATTGTATGAATTCATGCTGGAAAGTTTGACCCAGGCAGGGTTGACTCACGATGGCCAGTATATCCGCTCGGTAGTCAACACGCTGCACACTTTGCTGGACGGTTGGCGGAGCGCGAGTGCTGAGGTAGAGGGTTTATCGGTGGATTGATTGAAGGGTTGCCATGTCGTATGGTCTGCGCAGCTATAAGACCTCCCGGGCCAACACGGCCTCACGGGAGGATTTGCTCATCCTGCTGTATGAGGGGGCGATCCGCTTTCTGGAGCGTTCCATCGCCGAAATGGAAGCCAAAAATCTGGGTGAGCACAAAATGTATCTGCGTCGCGGCCTGGCCATCATCGCCGAGCTGCAAAACACCCTGGACTTTGAAAAAGGGGAAGCCTTGGCGGTACAGCTTTTTGAGCTCTACGGGTTCATGATCCACCAGTTGACCCAGGCCAACGTCACCCAGGATATGTCCCATGTGCGCGTTGTCATCGCCAACATGAATACCCTGCTGGAGGGGTGGCGGGAGGCCGTGCGGCAGGTCAAGCAGGGGCAGGATCTGCCCCCGGACCCCACGCTGCCACGACGCTCCATCGGCGGCGTCGCGTGAAAAGCATCCTCGCCCGCCTGGATCTCCTCCTGGATCGGCTCAGCATGCCGGAGCGTCTGGGGGTCGAAGAGGGAGCCTCCCTGCTCCAGGAGTGGGATGAGACCATGGCACTCCTGGAACACTTTCCGGAAACCACCGCCTTCGCCTGTCTGCCGGCCGGGGAGAGGCTCTACCTGCAGGTCTGGCTGCAGCGCATCCAGCAGCGCCTGCCTGCCGTGCAGTCCGGCCTGCTCGCCCACAAATCGGAGCTGGCCAAGCAGCTTTTCTCGGAAAATCGCCGTTTTCAGTCGCTCAACAGCCGTTATGCGGCGGATACCGGGGGCAGTGCCACCCTGCATCAGGGCGCCTGAGCCGCCACCCCGCTTCCCTCC
>JADGCE010000087.1:0-6890 GCA_015229095.1 Magnetococcales bacterium
CGGGCTGACATCTATGTGGCCACGGCGGTGCTGATGGGGGCGGTGCTGCTACACACGCTCTTGCTGTGGTGGTGGACGCGGCGGTTGTCGCCGATGCAGGGGGTGACCTTGGCACTGGTCCTGCTGTTCGGCGGGGCGACCCTGCTGCTGCATGAACCGCGCTTCATCCAATGGAAGCCCACCCTGGTGCAATGGTTGATGGCCCTGCTGTTTGCCGGCAGCCATGTGATCGGCGACAAACCGTTGATTCGTCGTTTGCTGGATGGCCAGTTGGCCCTGCCCCCGGCCGTCTGGAACCGCCTCAGTATGGCCTGGATCGGCTTTTTTCTCGTTTCGGGGGTCGCCAATCTGCTGGTGGTATACAACTTTGACGAGGCGACCTGGGTCTCCTTCAAGCTGTTCGGATTGTTGGGGATGACAATAATTTTTATTGTGCTGCAAGGAGTTTGGCTGGCGCGCTATCTGCCCGATCCCCCCGCTTCCGGGGAATAAGGGGGAGGGGGATGTGCGGAGGGGGCGCTCTCCGGGTGGCTGGAGTGCCATAAAAACTCCGCCCACCGCAGGTCGAATGCCGTGTCAATATCCACCGACCGTTCCGGTGGCATGACATGGGCGCGGGTTTCGGCATGGACAAAGGTTTGCTGCTGCTGGAACCAGTCGCAGCGGGCGACGTAGACTGCACCATTCAGCTGGTAGGCCGCCGGCAGCTGCTGCCGCCCTACCCGGGTGTTGTCCCGGCCCAGAATGGGCACCATGCGGCCATCAGCCTCCAAAAAATAGCTCCACAGCGGCGTTTTGGTGGCCGTCACCGTCACGCAGGCCGGCGCGGCCTCCCGGCGGCAGATCTCCAGGCAGGCCGAAATGTCTGCCGCCCATCGCAACGGGGAGGTGGGTTGCAACAAAACCAGCCACTCATAGCGTTCCGGCAGACTCTCCAGGGCGTGCAGGAGCACGGCCAGAGTCGACGCCGTATCGTTGGCCAGATGGGGGGGACGGATAAAGGGCACCTCGCAGCCCCACGCCTGCGCGGTGGCGATAATCTCCGCATCGTCCGAGGAGAGAATCAACCGGTCGATCTCCGGACAGGCGCGGGCGGTTTCAATGCTCCAGGCAATGAGAGGTTTGCCCGCCAGAGGCAAAATATTTTTGCCCGGCAGCCCCTTGGAGCCCCCCCGGGCCGGAATGATGGCCAGAACGCTCTGTCCAACGGGCATGGCCGCTCCTTTTCTACGTGTCGACAATCGGCTGGTCCGCCTGGTAGGCCCGTTCGGCCCGCCGTCCCAGCCAACGCCAGTATTCCATGGGCGACAGCCCATCCCCGGGCCGCTTGGCCCCCAGATTGTCCTCCGTAAAGAGGGTGCCAGGGGCGATATCCGTCAAAGCCACCAACCGCTTGCGTACCACGGGGCGATTGTTCAACTCCACGGCGGTTGCCACTTTGCGCCCATCCCCCAGGGCCAGCTCCACGGCGCGAATCCCCTCCACCATCGCCGCCAACTCCAGAGGTTCCAGGGAGGCTTTGTGGTCGGGGCCCGGCAAACTCCGATCCAGGGTAAAATGTTTTTCCACCAGGATGGCACCCCGCGCCACCGCCGCAATGGCCACGGCACTGCCTGGAGAGTGGTCCGACAACCCCACCGGCAAGCCGAAGGCGCTGGCCAGGGTATCCATGGCACGCAGGTTGACCGAGTCAAACGGGGCCGGATATTCGCTGGTGCAGTGCAAAAGCACCACATTGTCCCGCAAAAGCTGCTGACCGCTCCCGGAGCGGTAGGCCGCCTCAAAGGCAGCCGCCGAGGGGGGATGGCCCAGATAGCCACAGGCCAACACCCCCAGGGCCTGTTCCACCTCGCCCAGGGTTGCCATGCCGGTGGAGAGAATCACCTGCCGTCTGCGGCTTCCCACCCGCCACAACAGCGGCCCGTTGGTGATCTCCCCGGAGGGAATTTTGATCTGCGGCAGATGCAGTTCATCCAACAGAAAATCCAGGCTGGGCGGATCAAACGGGGCCGACAAAAACCGAATGCCCATCTCTCGACAGTGGGCCAACAGGCGGTGGTGACTGGGCCAATCCAGTTCCAGCCGGCGCAGCATCTCCCATTGCGACTCTTCCTCTGCCGTATTCAGCCGTTGATAGGCCGCCTTGGGGGCGTTCCGGCTGACCAGTTCCGTGCTGCGGAAGGTTTGAAATTTGATGGCATCCGCCCCGGAGGCTGCCGCCACCTCTACCAGACGCAGGGCCAACGGCAATGCGCCATTATGGTTGACACCCGCTTCGGCAATAATAAACACCCCTTTGGGGGAGGGGGGGGGCTCCTCCTGTGTGTGCATCATGGGCGCGTGCGCCTCTCAACTCTCAATAGGTCATGCGTTTGGTCAGCAAGGTCTGTTTGTCGGGTAAATTTTTCAACAGCGCAACGCTGCGTTCCGCCATATGGCCATCGCCATACAGGGTCTCTCCCGGTTTCAAGCCGGCCCGATAGTTGGCATCAAAGGCGGCCCTGCGCACCGCCTGTTGGATGGCTGTCGGCTCCAGGGGGACCGATTGGATGTTCCGGCTGGCCAACCGTCCCTGTTGCCGGTCGCCAATATTGACGGCGGGCAAGCCCAAAAAAGGGGCCTCGTGAAAGGCCAGGGAAGAGTTGCCGATCAGACAGCGGGCGTGGCGCAACAGGGCGACAAAGGTGGAACGGGGCAGATGACGATAGAGGGTGATGGCACCCCGTTGGGCATAGCCTTCGATCACCTGGGCCACCGTCTGATAGCCGGGGTCGCTGTTGGGGGCCCCCACAAACAGGGGCAACCCGGCCCCCAGGGCCCCTTCCAGGGCGATGGCAACCTGCTCCCCCCCCTGTTGGCAATGGGTATCCATCAAGGGGTGAAAGAGAAACACCCCATAGTTGCCGTGGACCTGCTCTCCCAACTGCTCCGCCAACGTTGCCAGGGGGATGACCGGTTCCTGGCGCAGACGGTCCACGCCACCGCTGCCCACCGCATGGACCCGCCAGGGCTCCTCCCCCAGGCGCAGCAGGCGTTGGGCATGGGGTTCGGCCATGGCCAAGTGCAGGTGGCTCATTTTGGTGGTTGCGTGCCGCACCCACTCATCCGGGCATCCCCCGTGCAGGGAATCCCCGCCCGCCAGATGGACCACGGGAATACCCATATAGAGGGCGGCGAGACTGCCCACCACCACCTCCTCCCGATCTCCCAGCAGCAGCAGCAGGTCCGGCTGCTCCCGCTCCAGGGTTTGTGCCAGGGAGGTCAGCAGAATGCCGCTGGATTTGACCTTGCCCAGTCGGCTGCCGGAGTGCAACAGGGTCTCCAGTCGCTCGACAATGGGCAGGCCATCGGCCTCGATCTGGCGCACCGAATAGTGGTGCAGGTCGGTCAGATGGGCCCCGCACACCACCACCCCCAGTGCGAAGGCGGCATCTTCCATCAGGGCGCGCAGCAGGGGAAAGAGCAGATCATATTCGGAACGGATGCCGGTCAGGGCCAGCACCTTGATGCATCCGCCGCACTCATGCAGCAATCCACCTGCAACAGACATGGGCGCGCGCTCCCTGGTTGGGCAATCAGTTGACCCGGACGGCTTCACCGCCGATTTTGCCCAGCATGTCCGCCAGACGACCCATGTTGGACAGGGAGAGCAGATGGGCGTAGATCCAACCCAGCTCGCCGGAGCGGAACAGTTCCAGCGCTTTTTCCTTTTCCAGTTCCATCAATTTTTTTTCTTCCACCACCCAGAGGCCGGACATGGAAAACTTGACGCCACCCGCCAGTTCGGCCCGGGCGGTCAACTCCGTCAACAGTCCCATCTCCATGATGCGGTTGACAAAGATTTCCGTGCGTTGATTTTGTCCCTGATATTCCTGCAAGAAACGGATCGCATTTTCCAGCAGGGGGGCCTGCTCGCCGGCCTCGTTGAACAGCGGGGTGCCGCTCTCCTGGTTGAAACCGGCAAAGCCTTCGTCGATGCAGACGGCCAGATTGCCATCGCCGGAGTCGGCCAGCACGAAGGGGTAACGGCGCACAAAGGCGGGAATATAACGGGCATCCCACTGCCCCGACTCGCTGACAAACAAATTTTCATCGTTGCGCAGACCCAACAGGGCCAGGGGAATGGTGCGTTCACCCGCTTTGGCAAAGACGATGGGATACTCCTTGGCCACATGGACAAATTCCATGCCGGTGATGATGACGGAGTTGGTCTGTTTGGCAAAGGCAAAACTGGCCCCCTTGTTGTCAATCTTGAAGGCCCGATGACGTTCCTTGTTGAGTGCAACCGGCTGTTCATAGAATAAAAGCTGCTTCATTGGGGACTCCCTCGTTGAATAATGGACTGGGATGGAGCGAACGGACGACCGCACACAGTTTCAGGGCGTCTACTCCTGACGACAGGGATTGTAAACACATTTTTCCGAAATAGGGAGGAAATTATCGCTGTCCAGAAAATAGGGGTGGTCAGGGTGTCGGGGGCAGATATCCGCGCAACCAGTAGACGCCCCATGCCAGCGTGGCCAGGGTGATGGGTATGCCGGCCCGCAGATATTCGGCAAAGCTCAGAATGACCCCGTGGCGGCGGGCGGATTCTGCCACGATCAAATTGGCGACCGATCCCAGCAGTGTGAGATTGCCGGCCAGTGTGGTGGCCATGGCTAGAGTCAACCAGGCGGTCTCCGCCCAGGGCAGTTCGGTGACCAGGGGGCGCAGCAACAGGACGGCGGGGACATTGGAAACCAGGTTGCTGAGCAGCACGCTCACCACGGTCAGGGAGGGGAGGGTGACGCTGCTGTCTGCCGTCAGAAGTGCCAGCAGGCGGGCACTGAAACCGCTGGTTTCCACCCCTTTGGTGACGACAAACAGGGCCGCAAAAAAGAGCAGGAGTGTCCAGTCGACCATCTGGAATATCTGTTCGGGGGAGCGTCGTCGGCTGATCAACAGCAGGGAGGCCGCTGTGAGGGCTGCCAAAGAGACCGGCATGGCCGCCAGGAGCAGGCCGATCAGCAACAGGGTGGCCAGCAGGCTTTTTTTCAGCAGGGGCAGATCCAGGGGTGGCATGGGGGCGGTGGGGAGGTTTCGATGGGGTTCAGCCAGGGGATGTCGATAGAGGAGAATCAGGATCAGCCAGGCGATCAGCACGCCTCCCAATGCCACCGGCCAGAGGATGGTCAAAAAGCGTGTGAAGGGGATGCCCGACGCGATGCCGATCAGCATGTTTTGTGGATTGCCGATCAGGGTGGCCACCGAGCCGATGTTGGCCGACACGGCCAGGGCAATCAGAAAGGGGGTGGTGGGCAGCCCCACCGCCAATACCACCTCCAGGACCAGTGGCGTAAAGGCGATCACAACGGTATCGTTCAGAAAAAGGGCAGAGAGGGTTCCAGAGACCACCATGAGCAGGGCCAGCAGGGCGCGAGGGGGCAGGCGAACGGCCACCGTTCCATGGGCGACCCAGGCAAAAAATCCGGCCAGACGCAGATGGTTGTTGAGCACCATCATGGCCAGCAACAACACCAGGGTATCCAGATCGATGGCTTGGAAGGCGGCGGTCTGGGAGATGGCACCGGAGAGAATCAGCAGTGTTCCCCCCACCGTGCAAAGGCTGGCGCGGTTCATGGAGAGGCCCGGCAGACTCCCCATGGCGACCCCTGTCAGGGTGGTTGTCAGGATGAACAGCCAGAGGAGCTCTTGCCACATGAGGATGGGGCTCGCAGGGAAGGGGTGGTTGCCGAACCCCCGCTGGGGGGAATTTCCCCCCCAGCTTTTTGTCATGATGTGGGGTTGCGGTGTGTGGAGACGGTGGTGTAGAGTCTAGCGAAGGGTGGCCAGTGCGTCGGCATAGTTGGGTTCTTCGACAATCTCCGGCACCTGTTGCGTGTAGAGGACGGTGCCCGTTTCATCCAGTACGACAACGGCGCGGGAGAACAGACCGGCCAGTGGACCGTCGGTCATCCGGACCCCATAGGCCTCGCCAAAACCCCTGGCCCGCATCTCCGAGACGGAATGAACCGCTTCCAGCCCCTCGGCCCCGCAGAACCGTTTGTGGGCAAAAGGCAGATCCAGGGAGACGCACAGGACGACGGTGTTCACCAACTGGGCGGCTTCGGCGTTGAAACGCCGCACGGAGGCGGCGCACACCCCGGTATCCACGCTGGGGAAAATGTTCAGAACCACACGTTTTCCTGCAAAATTCTGCAACGACAGGTCCGCCAGGCCGGTGTCGGTCAGACAAAAGTCCGGCGCTTTGCTGCCGACGGCGGGCAGCGTGCCACAGGTGTGAATGGGGGTTCCTTTGAAAGTGATCTGAGCCATAACAGGTCTCCTGAAGTAGAAAGGTGAAGGTCAAGCGAACAGGGAATGCTACACACCGCAGCGTGAGAGGTCAATGATCAACGTGCATCCATCCATGCCCGGAGTACCAAGAAGAGGACGAAGGGGCTCATGAACGCGGCCAATCCGTCGGCGCAAGAGGCTGAGCTGCCTGCCATCTATGTGGATGGGGATGCCTGTCCGGTCAAGGAAGAGGTGTTGCGCGTGGCGACCCGGCACAACCTTCCGGTCTATTTTGTGAGCCAGCGGCGGTTGCGCGTGGCCAGCAACTCCCCCAAAGTGCAGGTGGTGGTGGTGGCCAAAGGGGCCGACGGTGCGGACAATTGGATTGTGGAACATATCCAGGGGGGGGATATTGTCATCACCGCTGATATTCTCCTGGCGGGTCGCTGCCTGGATGTGGGGGCGCGGGCCGTCGCTCCCCATGGCAAGCCGTTTGACAGCGACAGCATCGGCATGGCCATTGCCATGCGGGATCTGATGGCCAATCTGCGGGATGCCGGTCAGATGGTGGGCCAGACGGCAGCCTTCGGCAAACAGGATCGTTCCCGTTTTCT
>JADGCE010000087.1:6990-11420 GCA_015229095.1 Magnetococcales bacterium
AAGATCATTCTTTCCTTGCCCAACTCAAAATGGGCCAATATGCATGCCCACTGGCACCTGCATCCCTATCCCTTGGGGTTGCTGGCCTCCATGCTGGATAAATCGTTGTATGAACTGCGGGTTGTTGATGCGAATATCGACAATCTGACGTTGGACGAGTTTGGGAAAATTGTTGAAGAGTGGCAGCCGGACATGGTCGGGCTCTCCGTTCTTGCCAACGAGTATGGTACTACGGGCCATAAAGCCGCCAAGGCTGTGAAGCATGTTTCCAGGTCGATTGTTGTCGTGATGGGCGGTGTTTATCCCACGACTAGGCCGGACAGCGTGATGGAAGATCCCAATGTGGATTATGCCGTGTTGGGAGAAGGGGAGTTCGTTTTTCCTCAGTTGCTGAAGTCTATTCAGTCACCGGGGCAGAACGGGCTGCCAACGGCGGGTATTGCCTACCGCGAAGCCGGCAAGGTTGTGATCAAACCCCAGACCCACTTCATCCAGGATCTGGACGCCATGCCCTACCCGGACTACAGTGAGATCGATTTTTATCGGTATGCCAATACCTCCTTCAAACATGTTGTCGATGCGCCACGGGCCCTGCCGTATGCCAAATTGAATACCAGTCGTGGCTGCCCTATCGGCTGCACGTTTTGTCAGGTGGAGACCATTTCGGGCAGGAATACGCGGTTCCAGTCGCCAAAACGCATTGTGGATGAGATAGAGTACCTGGTCGAACAGCATGGCATCAAGGCCATCGATTTTCTGGATGACAATTTTCTGGGTAACCGCAGGCGCTCCATCGGGCTGTTCAAGGAGATGATCCAGCGCAAACTGCCGATTGTCTGGAATGCGGCCAATGTCTCCTCCTTTTTTCTGTCAGAGTCGCTGTTGGATCTGATGAAGGAGGCCAACTGTGTGTATGTCTCCATTGCCGTTGAATCGGGTGTTCCCCGGGTTCTGAAGGATATTTTTCATAAGCCCGTCAGTCTTGAGCATACAAAAAAAATGTTTGACCACTGTCGAAAACTGGGGTTTGACACGGCGTCGTTATGGGTGGTTGGCGCGCCTGGTGAGACATGGGAAGAGATCCGGACGACCATCCGGGTTGCAGAGGAGATGGACGCGGATTATACCAAAATCAACGTTGCCGTCCCCTATCCGGGTACTATACTGTTTGACATGGCCGTGCAGGGCGGCTACCTGCCGGCCAATTTTGGTTTTGAAGATCTGGGTTGGGGACAGGCGGTGTTGAGCACGGAAGAATTCGATGCCAAGGAGTTGATGATTCTTCGGGCATTTGAGTGGGACAGGATCAATTTTACATCACCTGTGAAAAGGGCAAAAATCGCCAGAATGATGGGTGTTACGGAAAAATATTTGAAAACAATTAGAAAAAACACCCTCCGAAGCGCTCTTGGCCATCATGAAACAGAGATTTGTTCCGAATAAGTGAGGTCGCAGCATCACGGGATGGGAGATCCGTTCGTTGTCGCCATCCCGGTCGGCAGGGTGTCATGCGGACCAACTGTGTCGATCTGTCATGCCACGCGCTGCAGGCGAGCCGCGTAGAAGCCGTCCATGCCCTGTTCTCCCGGTTCCGAGTGAAAATCGCCCTGCGGGGTGACGGGCACCCCTGCCATGGTGATCGGGCGGCGGCACCAGCCCGGATGCTGTTGCAGAAAGGCCTCGATCTGCTCTTGATTTTCCTCCGGTTCCAGGGAACAGGTGGCATAGACCAGCCAGCCCCCCACCACCACCCGTGCCGCAACCCCGGTCAACAGGCGCGCCTGGATCCGGGCCATGCGTGCCACATCGTCCGCCGAACGCCGCCACTTGATCTCTGGATGCCGTCGCAGCACCCCGGTGCCGGTGCAGGGCACATCCAGCAGGGCGCGATCAAAAGAGCGCTCTCCCAGCAGTGCGGGATCGCCCGCATCGCCTTGCAACACCTCCACCTGCTGGACCCGTAAACGGTGCAGATTTTGGTGCAGTCGTGGGATGCGTTCCGCATCCTGTTCCACGGCGGTCAGGGTGAGGGCATCCCCGGCCAGGGCGGCCAGATGGGTCGTTTTTCCCCCTGGCGCGGCACAGGCATCCAGAACCCGTTCACCGGCCTGGGGTGCCAGAAAATGGGAGACCAACTGGGCCGCCTGATCCTGTACCGCAAACCAGCCGTTGCCATAACCGGGTATTTTTTCGACGGGGCCCGTCATCTCTTGCAACCAGATCCCTTCCGGTGCCAGCCGACAGGGGGTGGCTCTCTCCCCCAGGGCCGCCCGCAGGGTTTCCGGTTGGGTCGCCAGGGTGTTGGTACGCAGGGTCAACGGGGCCACCTGGTTGCTGGCCGCCAACCGCTCCCGGGTTGCCGCCTCCCCCAACCGCTCCCACCAACGCCGCACCAACCATTCCGGGAAGGAAAAGCTGACCGCCAGGCGGCGCACGGGATCGGCGATTTGCGCCAGCAGGGCTGTCTGGTCCAGGCGCAGGGCGCTGCGCAACACCGCATTGGCAAAGCCGGCCCGGTTGGCCTCCCGGCTCTCTTTGAGCAACGCCACCGCCTCATAGACCGCCGCCCGCTCCGGCACCCGCATATAGAGGGCCTGGTACAGGGCAGTGCGCAACACCGCCCACAAAAAGCGATGTTTTTGTTCCAGGGGGCGTTCCATGCAGGCGGTCAGCAGATGGTCCAGGGTGGCCAGATGGCGCACGGTTCCTGCCGCAATCTCCAGGGCCATGGCCCGATCACGGGGGGCCAGGGCCCCGGCAGCCGGCGGCAGTTCCAGGGCTGTCGCGTCCCGCAACACCCCCATCACCGCCTGTACCGCCAACAGACGCGGCGATCCCCGACCGGTTGCGGCACTCTTCTCCTGTAAACCATTCATCGTCCACCTGCATGGTCGACCCTGATCGTTTTACTATCCACAATGGACAGAATCATACGCTGCTCACCTCCGCACACGGAGCAGGAATACCACGCTCCCACCGTCACGGTGCCGCCCGCCATGCCGCTTCGGCATTGCCGCGCAACTGGCCGATGACCGTTTGATAGTCCGGTTGGGTGAAGACCGCCGACCCCGCCACAAAGACATTGGCGCCGCTGGCCGCCATCTCGGCAATATTGTTGACCTTGACCCCCCCATCCACCTCCAGATCCACGGTCAGCCCCCGCTCCTGAATCAGGGTACGCATGGCCCGCACTTTTTGCAACACGTAGGGGATAAAGGATTGCCCGCCAAAGCCGGGATTGACGCTCATCAGCACCACCATATCCACCAGATGCAGCACATCCTGCACCTGGCTGATCGGGGTGGCGGGGTTGAGGGCGACCCCGGCCCGGCACCCCTGTTCCCGGATCAGGTTCAAGGTGCGATCCAGATGGTGGGTGGCCTCGCAGTGGACGCTGATCAGATGGGCACCCGCCTGGGCAAAGGCCGGGATATAGATCTCCACCGGGGAGATCATCAGATGCACATCCAGGGGTTTGCTGGCCGCCTTGCGGATCCCCTCCACCACCACGGGACCGATGGTCAGATTGGGCACAAAATGGCCGTCCATCACATCCACATGGATATAATCGGCTCCGGCGGCCTCCACCGCCCGGATCTCCTCACCCAGACGGGTAAAATCGGCCGACAAAATGCTGGGAGAAATTTTAATCATCGCTGGTTCACCATGGCCTGTAGACGCTGGATCCGCTCCCGCATGGGGGGATGGGTGGAAAAAAGGCCCGCCAGAAAGCCGGCGGACAGGGGGTTGACGATAAACATGTGGGCCGTGGCCGGATGCTCTTCGGCGGCCTGCATGGGAATGCGCTGGCTCCCCTGCTCCAGCTTGTTCAGGGCCGAGGCCAGCCAGAGGGGATTGCCGCACAATCGGGCCCCCAGGGCATCGGCGCCATACTCGCGGGAGCGGGAGACCGCCATCTGGATGAGCATGGCCGCCAGGGGGGCGAGAAAAATCATCAGCATGCTGGTCAAACCGCTGCTGTTGCCCTCCCGATCCCGACCGTGGGGGAACAAAAATCCGAATTGGGTCAGGGCCGTGATGGCCCCGGCCAGGGTGGCGGAGAGGGTGCCGATCAAAATATCCTGATTGCGCACATGGGCCAACTCATGGGCCATCACCCCGGCCAACTCCTCCCGACTGAGAATGCGCAACAGGCCGGTGGTGGCCGCCACGGCGGCATGCTCCGCATCCCGTCCGGTGGCAAAGGCGTTGGGGGAGGGATCGTCGATCACAAAGAGCCGGGGCATGGGCAGAGTGCCGCGCTGGGCCAGCGTCTGCACGGTGGCATAAAAATCCGGCATCTGTTCAGGACCGACCTCCTGGGCATTGTACATCCGCAAGACCGCCTCGTCGGAGTTCCAATAGGCCCAAAAATTGAGTCCCACCGCCATCAGCAGGGCCATCATCATGCCATCCTGGCCACCCAGCAC
>JADGCE010000009.1:0-4716 GCA_015229095.1 Magnetococcales bacterium
AGAGGCCGCAGGAGCCGGTGGCGCCGGAGGAGAGGCCGCAGGAGCCGGTGGCGCCGGAGGAGAGGCCGCAGGGGCCGGTGGTGCCGGAGCCGCAGGGGCCGGAGGCCCAGAAACCGCAGAAGCGGGGGCTGCGGCCCCCTTGTCCGAGGGCGTTGGCCGCGCCGGGGCCCCCTGAGACTCCACCTTGGCCGTCAGGGGAGGCGTGGCCGGCCTGGCCTGTTTTTCTCCCGGTTTCTGTCCGGCAGCATCCCTGGGACGCCGGGCCTGGGAGTCACCCGGGGAGATCCCTTCACTGAACTCTCCACCCGCAGGGTCGAGAATCTCGTTCACAAAATAACCGGCAGAAACAACGCCAAGGAGCACAACCACCCCTCCTCCCACCAGCACCGGGTTATAGCGTCGCATCCTTTTGACACGATTTTTTATGGCGACCGGGACCGTTTTTTGCTGCTGCAACGCTGCATCCACCGGAGAAGAGGCGGCCCCGCCGGGTGGGATTCCCGCCGACTCCGCTTTTGCCATGCCTGCGGCCTCCACGGGGGTCGCCGTCAAATGGGCAGAGAGATATTTGACAGGGCTCTGCTCCTGCGGCTCCTCTTCGGAATCGTCTGGAAGCTCTATGAACATGGAGGTCGGTGCGGCGGGCGCCGGAGCCTCACCCCGGGATGGCAGGGTCACCCCCGCTGCAACGGAGGGTGCAGAGGGCGCAGGGGATGCGGGGACGAGGATCGGTGGCGGAGCAAACGGCGCATCCTGTTTCTGTTGAATCTCTCTGTTTCCCTTCGTCTCTTTCTCCTCTTTTTCCTCCTCCTCTTCCTCCTGGAACAGCAGCTGCAATTTGGGATCGGAGCCGACCGTCGGGCGGGGTTGGTCTATCGGGGCCTGCCACGACTCCAGCGCGGAGCGGCCCGTTTTGCTCTCCTCTTTGTCTGCAGAGGGAACCGGGCTGGGAAATTCCCAGACATCCATGCCATCACGCCCTTCCACCGTCTGGACATGGTTTTGTTCACGGTGCGGCGCCGTCAAGCCATCCATGGCCGCAACCGGTTGATGAATCAGCCCCTCTTGCTGTTCTTTATCACGTCGGAGCGTTTCCGCCGTTTGTAAAGATTTCAAAAGCTGGCTCATGGAAGTGCGGCCCCGGTCTGCCCCCAATAATTGTCAAAGTGCCGGTTTCTGGCATGGTATGGGGTGGGATCGCCAAATTTTTGCAAATCGTCGCCCTCTGTGAGAATGCTCGGGCGCAAAAAGATGACCAACTCTTTTTTGGTGTTGCCATCGTTGCGGTAGCTGAACAACGGGCCCAAGACGGGCAGTTTGGAAAGATAGGGGACGCCGTCCATATTTTTGTTGGTCTCATCCTGCATCAGGCCACCCATGACCGCCACCTGGCCGTTGGAGACGCGCAGAATGGAATCCATCTCCTGGACCTGCACCACAGGCACCTGCGGCGGAGTAAACAGCACACCCGCCGTCTGGTTGGTGCGCATGTTGGGGTCCGGATTGTCCACCCATTCGGAAATGCGTTGCAGGGTTGGCCGGATGTTCATGGTGATCATGTTGTTGTCATCAATTTGCGGGGTCACCTGCATGATAAAACCGACGGGGGCGGTACGCACCACGGTCTGGGTCGTCGGTGGAATGACCGCCTGCGCACCACCCGCAGCGGTCTGTATGGTGGCTGGCGTGACCTTGATCTCAAAATAGACCTGATTGGTCGTCACCCGCAAAACTGCCGTTTGATTGTTGATGACCGTCACTTTGGGCGTGGAAACCACCTTGGCATTGCCAAACTGGGAGAGCAACCGAATGGTCGCGGTCAGGTCTTTTACGCCCATCACGCCCGTCATAAAAGGGATTTTTGCCCGATTGAGTTTGAATGACATGTTGGGCGCGCTGGCGACGCGCCGATTCAGCATATACTGGCCATTGTTGGCATCTGCCGTGCCGTTGGCCGCCAACAACCCCCAATCGACCCCCGACTGGTGGGACTCGGAGAGTTCGACGGAGATGACCGTCGCCTCGATAAAGACCTGCCGCATGGCAATCCGCATGACCCGGTCGATAAAGGCCTGAACCTGCTTGTGTTGGCGATTGGTTGCCAACACGTTGACCACGCCGGTGGCTCTGTTCAGCACCACCTTGGTATTGCCCGCCGCACTGCCCCCCGCCGAGGCCGGCGCCGCCGCCGCACCGGTCGTCCCCCCGCTGCCCGCAGTGGCGGTGGCGGTTCCGGCACTGCCACCCTCCTTCTCATCCTGGGTGTCCAGCAGATTGGTGATATTGAGCACCAGATTTTCCCAAAAATCCGTCGCAGAGTCCGTAGAGTTGAGGGTGACCTGGGAACCATTGCTCCCGGAAGCGCCCCCTTCCGAAGCGGCCATTTGGGTGGAGACCGTCATGCCCGAAGTGGCAGCCCGCTTGGTTTGGAGATAGTCCAGATGATAACTGCGCCGAAACGGTTTGTCCGGGGTAATGGTGATGACAGAATCCTTGATCTGGTATTGCAGATTGGTCTGTTCGACAATGCGGTCCAAAATGGCAGGCAAGGTCTGATTGACGGCGTTGAGGGTAATCTTGGCGTCAATGCCTGGATAGATATCCACGTTCAACTCGGCATCCCTGGCCAGGGCAAACAGCACCTCGCGCACCGGGGCATCGATCATGGAGATGGTATAGGTCGCCAGGGGGCGTTTCTCCTCCCCTTCCGGCAGCAGAAAGGGGGTGCTGCCGGCGATGGTCGGGATGGGAGCCTCCACGGGAACCGCCGCCTGCCTGGCGGATGGGGCAGGGCCGCTCCCCTCCCCCTCTGTCGCAGGATCTCCCGTCCCACCCGATGGCAGCGGATTGACGCTTTCCGCCCTGTTCGAGGGGGTATTGCCCGTGCCTGGCGCAACACAGCCTGCCAGAAACAGGATCACCACCAGCGCAAACGCCGGACAGGTCGTCCAATCATTGGGCAATAATCTGTTCCATTTCATCATGTTCAATGATACCCGGCAAAGGTGTTGGGCGGCAGAATGGCCCGCTTCTTGCTGAGGATCAACCTCAAGCCGGTTGAGGGGCAGCATGGGAAGGTTAGCAATTTTCACACCGCTTCACAGCACCCCCTCACAAAGAGCTTCCGCAGGCAGGGCAGGAGGGTGCCCATCCCCCCGTCCCGCCGGTGCAAGATGCCCCATCGTATCTTGAGAACATTCTGTATCGTCACGCCCCTTGCTGTTTACACTCATTCTTCCAGCCGTCCAGCAGGCACGATCCATGTATCAAGAATTTTTCAACCTTAAAGAACCACCCTTTGCCATCACCCCCGATCCCCGGTTTTTGTTTTTGGGTCGACAGCATCAGGAGGCCTTGGCGCATCTGCTCTACAGTGTGCGGGGCAGCAGCGGCTTTATCCTGCTGACCGGTGAGGTGGGTGCGGGCAAGACCACCATCTCCCGCTGTTTGATCCAGCAGGTGGCCAGTTTTGTCGACGTGGCCCTCCTGTTCAACCCCAAACTCTCCGCACTGGATCTGATTGCCTCCATCTGCGACGATTTGGGCATTCCCTATCCCGCCAACCCCAGCATGAAGGTGTTGTTTGATGCCCTGAACCACCGGCTGCTGGCCAATTATACCAACAATCGCACAACCGTTTTGATCATCGACGAAGCGCAAAATTTGAGCGTGGAGTTGCTGGAACAGGTGCGCATGTTGAGCAATCTGGAGACAGACAAGCGCAAGTTGCTGCAGATTATACTCATCGGACAGCCGGAGTTGACCGATATGTTGGCCCGGCCCGAATTGCGGCAGTTCAGCCAACGGATCACCGCCCGCTACCATATTGTCCCTTTGTCGGCGGCAGAGACCCGAGCTTTTGTGCGCCATCGGTTGGCCATCGCCGGTTGCAGTCGCCCCATCTTCGGGGTGGTGGTGCTCTGGCTGATCCATCGGGCCGCTCAAGGGATTCCCCGTCTGATCAATCAGATCTGCGACCGTGCCCTGCTGGGCGCCTATACCCTGGAGCGTCCGCAGGTGGATGTGCGCATTGCCTACGCCGCCATCCAGGAGGTGATGGGCATGACCCAGAAGCGTCGTCGCAAACGCCGCCGCCGCAGCGGGGAGCGCCTGCTGTTGATCGCTCTCTCTCTGCTGGTCGCGCTGTGGTTTTTCTCCCCGACACCGTTGCAAACCCTTGCCCAGGGCAGCGGCCTCTCCCCGCGCTGGGCCGCCATGGATGAGGCTTTCCAGAAACTGCTGGAAGAGGGTGTGCAGGGGCTGACGGCACTGGTGCAGGAACGTCGAACGGTGGCGGCGAGTGTGCCCCAACAGGCCTCGACGACGACCGCTGCACCCCTCCAACAGCCAGTGGCACAGCTGGCAACCGTAACGGTGGAGCGCGAATCCACGGCCATGAAGGCATCCGAATCCCCTGGTTCCCTGCCGCCCGCTCCCGCACAGCCAGCCCCGGAAAAAGCCGGCAACCGATCCCCGGCAGCACCGGAGAGGGGCACCACGATGGCTCCGGAACAAGGTCGCGCAACACCGACCCCCGCGCCGGTCGCTGAAGCAACGACCACAGCAAAGGTTGCCGCCCCCTCTCCTGCGCCGGTGGTCGAAACGGCGCCCGCCGCACCCAAACCGGTTGAGGCCCCCCCCCTCGCCCTGGCGGTCGAAGCGGTTGCCACACCTCCGGCCACCGCCCCCACCGCAACGCCGGTCGCAACGCCGGTC
>JADGCE010000009.1:4816-31679 GCA_015229095.1 Magnetococcales bacterium
GGTTGCCACACCTCCGGCCACCGCCCCCACCGCAACGCCGGTCGCAACGCCGGTCCCAGCCACAACCCCGGCTACAACCCCGGAGGGCCCTCCTGCTGGCCAGCCCCCGGTTATATCGGGAACGGCGGCGACGACAACCCCTGCTGCCCCAACCGTGGCCACGCCGGTGGCAGTGCCGCCGGAGGCTGCTGCCCAACCGGCCATGCCCCCTGGGGCCACCATCACGGAGGGCTCCGAGCCGGCCACGACCCGACCGCTCCAGCAACCGACGGCCCTTCCGCAAAAGGCCTATATCCCGCTGGCCACCATTCTGGGCAAGTCCAGGGAGGAGAGTCACAGCCGCCATGCCGTGATGATGCGTCTGTTTTCCTTGTGGGGTATCTCTGCCAAACAGCTCGGCAACAAACCCAACTGCAACCAGGCGGCTCTGGTGGGCCTGGCATGCGCGGATGGCAGCGGCGACTGGGAAAGCTTGCGGCAGCTGGATGTGCCGGTCATCCTGACCCTGGACCGTTTTGATCAAACCCCGCGCTATGCCCTGCTGACTGCCCTCGGACACAAAAGAGCCACCCTGCGTTTTGCCCGACGGGAAGAGACACTGCCCTTGAGCGAAGTGGAGCGTTATTGGCAGGGCGCCTTCCAGCTGTTGTGGCGTCTGCCACCCGGCAAGAGCACCCAGCTGCGGGTGGGCACGCAGGGTGCGGAGATACTCTGGTTGCGGCAGCGGTTGGACCGTATACAACCGGAGCAGGGCAAACCTGCAACCCCGGAGTTGTTTGATCCGGCCCTGGCGGAGCGGTTGCGCACGGTGCAGAGCCGGCTGCTTTTGCCTCCCGATGGTCAGGTGGCGTGGCGCACCTTCATGGCCCTGGATTTTGCTATTGCGGACCCGGAACGACCTCTGCCCGCTCTGGGCCACATCAAGGATGAGGGAGAGGAATAATCCTCATGTCCATCGTGCTGAATGCCCTGAAAAAATCGGATCGGAAACATGCCCGTACCGAGCCAGCGGCACCCCCACTCCCTCCGCCACAACCCGGCAGGCGCGGTCGGTGGCAGCGGTTGGCATGGCTGCTGCTGGCCGTGACACTGGCCCTGGTCGCTGCGGCTCTGTATGTGGGCCCGGAAGGGTGGTGGACCACCCATTCCACGGGGAGACCCGGCAACATGGCGCAACCCCATCCTTTCCCGGAAATGCCTTTGTCGGCCATGGCCCTGCATGCAGGAACCGCCAGCACACAGGCAGAGAAGACAACCGGCGTGCAGTACCGGAGATGGTTTCAGGCGCAGGTGCGTGGTGTGACAGAGGGGTGCCGACTGGAGGTGGCGGAGTCAAACGGCACACGCCAGCACCTGCAACTGGCGGGCATCTCCTGCCTGCCACTCCCCTCTCTGGCGGGCCAGGAGGCACGGCGATTGGCCGAAACATGGCTGCATCAGGAAATCCAGGTCGCCGTTTTGCTCACGCCTGCGCCAGAGACCCAACCGCTGCGGGTGGATCTGTTTGACCGGGAAAACAGAATGTTGAACCGCTTGCTGGTCCGGCAAGGCCTGGTAGAGGCAACGGACGATCGTTTTCAGGCGGATGCGCAGGAGGCACGGACCGCCCAACGGGGACTGTGGCAAAACCCTGACCGCTGGCGTCGGCACTCCTCCGGCGGCCACGCTCCGCTGCATCCGGATGCGGCCTGACCGATGCGACCCCTGTTTCCTCTCCCCGTGGCCGAGTGGCGCCCCCTGCAGGTGATCGCCCTTCTCGGCTTCTCTCTGCTGGCGATTTTCACCCTCCTGGCGGTGATCAATCTGCTGGATATCCGGCGCAGCGCACACCATCTCCAGCAGCAGTACCAGCGCAAATTGCAGCAGGATTTGCAGCTGCATGCGCGGTATCTGCGGGAACAGGTGGTCAACGTTCAACAGTGGTTGACCGATATTTCCGTCACCCGTGCCCAGGATGGTTTGGATCAAGGCTTTCTCAACGCCCACCGGAGTGCGGCCCTGTTTCGGAACGGGCTCGTCACCCTGCGTACCATTCTGCACAAACAAAACCCCCACAGTCGCCCATCGATCGTGTTGGAAGAGCTGGAAGAAGCGTTTGCCGCCTACGAACAGGCTGGTTACGAGATGGCCGTGGCCTATATCCAGCACGGTCCCCTGGAAGGCAACCCCCGCATGCAACGTTTTGACGCCCAGGCCACGGCCTTGATCCAAAAAGTGGCGGATCTGGCCCCCCCCTCCTCTGCACCTTTTTCCCCTCCTGAGCAGATGGAGAGCCGTTGGTTTCATCTGGCGCGACTTTGGCAATGGATGATGGGCCGCAGCCTTTATGCCAACTATTACCACGTGCAGCACCGCTACACGCAATGGCTGACAGAACAGGCGGAGCAGTCGCAACTGGCGCAGCAGGCACAGGCCTTGCGGGAAGATCTCCTGCAAATTCAACAGTGGCTGACCGATGCTTCGGCAACCCGTCTCCAAACGGGCATGGAAGATGGCATCGGCCTGGCGCAGGAGCGGGCTGACCATTTTCTCCGCTCCATCGGCCCATTTCAGGATTTGCTGCGCACAACAGACAACCTCCCATGGCAAGCTGCCGTGGCACAACTGGAGGAACAGTTTTACATCTATTATGCCACGGGATTGCGCATGGTGGAGGCCTATGTCCAGGAGGGCACCCAACGAGGCAACCTCTGGATGAAACTGTTTGACCAACAGGCCGAACAGGCCGTCCATGTTTTGCAACCTTTGCTGGATCCCCTGCTGAAAGGGGTGGAACTGCAGGAATTTCAAGTGGCCTTGGCTGTTGAAGCCCTGGCGCACACGCAAAAGATTCTGTGGGTCGTGCTGGCGGTGTTGATCCTGTCGATGCTGACAACCACCGTATGGTTGTACCGTTCTCTCTCCCTTCTGGCGCGCATGGAGAAAAACCGATACGCATGATCCCGCAAACCGCATGGATATCCCTGCAATGGGAAAAACGGATGGGGGATTGGCCATTGATTTGATTGATAGTGTATGTTACTTTTCGTCGATGAGGGGCACCGTTCCCGGTCTGCGCGCCTGTGCGGCTGCATGCTGTTGGACAATACCATAAAATCGAGGATATCCATGCAACGCTTGCGGCAAACCCATCGCTACGCCATGCTGGTTGTATTGGGACTGACGACGCTCTCTTTTCTGGTGGTGCTCCTGGGCCGCGAGCTGCTGTTCCCGGAAATGGTGGGCATGCTCTTGCTGCCGGTTGTCGTCAGCCTCCTGCTGCTGCGTCATTTGAACCATGTGCTGCAGAGCCACGAACAAAACCGCCTCCAGTGGATGGAAGAGATTGAGCACAGCAAGATCCAGTTGGAACAACGGGTTCGCGAGCGCACCCAGGAGTTGACCAGTCTCAACTGGGCCTTGCAGAATGAGGTGAATGTGCGCCGCCATGCCGAGCATGAGCTCTCTCTGGCCGCCAGCGTTTACCGAAACAGCGGCGAGGGCATTGTCATCCTGGATGCCCAGGGCAGGATTCGTTCCGTCAATGCCGCCTTTGCCAACACCAGCGGTTACAGCCTGGATGAGCTGGAGGGAAAAGAGTGGACCCTGTTGAAATCGGCACAACACGATGCCGACTTTTGCCAGATGGCCTACCAGACATTGCTGACCAATGATTGCTGGCGGGGAGAGGTGTGGTGTCTGAAAAAAACGGGGGATTTGGTTCCGGAATTTCTCCATGTCAGCACCATTCGCGACAGCAACGGCCTAGTGCAGCACTATGTGGCAGTCGCCAACGATCTCACCGAGCTGACACAGGCCAGAAAACAGGTGGAATTTTTGGCCCACTATGATGCCTTGACCGGGCTGCCCAACCGCTCCCTGCTCCTGGATCGCATGCACCAGGCCTTCAGCTATGCACAGCGGTTTGAACAGTTGGTGGCGGTGATGCTGTTGGGGCTGGACCGCTTCAAATTGACCAACGAGCTGTTGGGTCGCAAGTCGGGTGATCAGTTGTTGCGAGAGGTGGCCGATCGGATCCGTCACTGCGTGCGGGAGGAGGACTCGGTGGCGCGGCTCAGCGGCGATGAATTTGTCATCCTGGCAACCGGACTCCCGGATGTCAACACAGCCGCCAAAGTGGCAAGCAAGATCATGCAGGCCTTTGAAACGCCTTTTATGTTGGGTACAGAGTCCCATCCCATCACGGCCAGCATGGGCATGACGGTTTATCCCTTTGACCAGGGGGATCCGAGTCACTATCTCCAGTGCGCCGGATCCGCCATGGCCAAAGCCAAAGAGTCTGGCGGCGGTCATTATCGCTATTACACCCAGGAGATGGGCGTGGTGGCAGAAAAACGGCTCGCCATGGAACGGGGGCTGCGTTATGCCCTGGAGCGGGAGGAGCTGTTCCTCTACTACCAGCCGCAGATCGATGTCATCAGCGGGCGCGTCGTCGGTGTCGAGGCGCTGATTCGATGGAAAAACAGAGAGTTGGGACTCGTATCCCCCGCCCAGTTTATTCCCCTGGCCGAAGAGAGCAATCTGATCATTGCCATCGGCGAGTGGGTGTTGCGCACAGCCTGCAGTCAGGCCGTGGCGTGGCGGCAGGAGGGATTTGCCCCGATTCGCGTGGCCGTCAATCTCTCGGCACGGCAGTTTCAGCATCCGGGATTGATGGAATCTGTGGAGTCTGCCCTGCGCGACACCGGACTGGAGGCGCACTATCTGGAATTGGAATTGACCGAAGGGTTGTTCATGGGAAATCTCAATGGCTTGGTTTCTCTTTTGGAAACCATCGAGAAGAAGGGCCTGCTTCTCTCCATCGACGATTTTGGCACCGGCTATTCCTCCCTGAGTTATCTGAAAAAATTTCCCGTCCACACGCTGAAAATTGACCAGGCCTTTATCCGTGATATCATAGACGATCCTGATGATGCCGCCATTACCCGCACCATCATTGCCATGGCCAAAAATTTAAATCTCCAGGTGGTGGCAGAGGGGGTGGCCTCTGTGGAACAGCTGGAATTTTTGCGCACCCTCGGCTGTGATATTGTGCAGGGATTTTTGTTCAGTCCCCCGGTGCCACCCGAAGAGATCACCCTGTTCCTGGAGGAGGATCAGACCATTCGTCCGGACCAAAAACCGGAAGGGTGCCAGACGCATGCCACCAAGGCCTTTTCCAGTGATGGCAAAGTGATCCCGTTTCCCGGCAGACCGACTGGCCTGCCCACCTTTACCTTCGAGGAGGAGCAGGGGACTCTCCAGACGGATAACAAGAGGGGTTGACAGATCGAGGGGGTCTCTCACCCCCTGCCTCGGCGAGGGTGCGCTCCCTCCCTCCTCTCTTTTTGGCTTTTCTACTCAATGTTCTATAAAGGATCAAAACCATGCGGAAATTTCCCTCTTCTCTCCTGTATGCAGCGGCCTGGGCGGCCTCTCTGACACTGGCCACTCCACTGCCGGGCCTGGCAACCACTCTGGTGGACAACGGCGCAGAGATCGTCAAATCCACGGACTGGAGCAAAATGGAAACCGTCACGGTGACCACCAGCGAATATGCCTATGAGCCCAACCAGTTGCGCTTCAAGGTGGGTCGCCCCTACAAACTGGTCATGAAAAATGTGGGAGAAAAAGATCATTATTTTACCGCCCCGGAATTTTTTCGCGCTGTGGCAACCCGCAAAGCCCAATCCAAAGACGGAGAGGTCAAGGCCCCCTATTTTCTGGCCTTTGAAATGAGGCCCAAGGGTGGGGAGTTGGAGTTCTATTTTGTCCCGGTGATTCCCGGCCAATATCCCGTCTACTGCACCATCGATGACCATCGGCAGCAAGGGTCGGAAGGAACCCTGATTATCGAATGAAATACAGGCTCCTGCTCCTGCTGACCATCCTCTCCTGTGCCGCGTCGGCCAGCGCCGATGTGGGGAAGGTCAACCCTGCCGCCACTCAGAGCCAAAAACTCCCCATTCGTGTGGGGGAGCTGGCCAAGGCTCCTGCGGTGGATGGCGATCTTGCCGATTGGCCAGGCTTGGAACACCCCATCTGGCACTCTGTACCGATGCAACCGGCGATATTGGACGATCCCGGCAACCAGACCGGCCAACTGAAGCTGCTCCTGGCGGTGGGCCTGACGGCGGACCGCATCTTTGTCGCGGCCCGTTGGCCCGATGCGACCCAGGACAACCAGTACAAGCCCTGGCAGTGGCAACAGGATAAATATGAGCAAAGCAAAAAGCTGGACGATATGCTGGCCATCCGCTTTCACTTGACCGGCCCGTATGATGTATGCATGTTGCCGGAACGGGAGGGGAGCTACCAGGTGGATGTTTGGCAATGGTCGGCGGGACGTTCCAATCTGGCCGGGTTGGCGGAAGATATGGTGCATACCATCTCCACCCGCTTCGTGGAGGATGCCGCCGAATATCCCCTGCCGAATGGCCATACGGTTTACATCAAAAAACGCCGGGATGACGGAGCGGCCTTTTACAAGGTTGCCCGTCCGGACAAAAAATTCCAGGGGGAGACGCTGCCGGGCGTTGTGATGACCGGCAGCGGTTCCGGCAGTCTGGTGGATGTTGCGGCGGTTGGCCGCTGGCAGGAGGGTCATTGGTCGCTGGAAATGTCGCGCCTGCGGGTCACCGGTCATGACGACGATGTCGCCTTCCCGCCCGGTGCATCCATTCCGGGGGGCATTGCGGTGTTCAACAAAGGCAACGCGGAACACAAGAGCGTGGAGGGAAACCTGCTGTTTGAACTGAGCGACGGCAAAAAATAGGAGCGAGAGAAATCCGTCAGTCACCTTCTCTATTTTGCCGGGGTCTGGGGGCCGTCACGGCCCCCAGCGGGTGTCCAGAGGGCAGAGCCCTCTGGTGGGGTGCGGGGCGAAGCCCCGAAACGGCTGGCGGGGCTTCGCCCCGCACCCCACCAGGAGGGGATAATCCCCTCCTGGACCTCCCTGAAAGCTTTTCCTCCCAACAATAAAAAACCTCAATAAATTCTTACAGACCTACTGTTTGCCTTGCTCCGTTTTCTCTTCCTGTTTGGGTGCCGGTTGCTGCCACTGCTCCAACAAAGCCTTGGCCTTGGCCAGATAGGGATCTTCCGGAGGTGTCAAATGCATATAGGTACGCAGGGCACCCCGCGCCCCATCCCAGTCTGCAACGGCGGCCAAGGCCAAGGCCAACCCGTAGTAGGCATTGAGTTGGGTGGAACGCAAGGCGAGGGCCGATTGAAAAAAATCCTGCGCGGCCTTGGGCTGCTCCAGACCCAGCAGGCTGTAACCCATGTTGACATGCGCCTCCGGCAGGGTGGGCGCCTGTTGCAACACCCAGTGAAAAGCGGCGGCGGCATATTCATACTGTTTGCTGTGCAACATGGAGACGCCCTGGTCAAACCGTAGCCGGATGGCGGCCTCCTGGGGGCTCTCCTGGGGCGTACTCGCCGGCTCCGGGGAGGGGGAAGCCGCCGTCGGCAGCCCTTCCGCAACGGGCCAATAGTGAACCGCCGCGCCCACCGCACCGATCAGCAGCAGGGTGAACAAAAAAATGCCCCAGCGGTTTTCTCCCCCCCTCATGGTCGCCGATTATCCCCGCCCGCCCGCAAACTTAAGAAAACCAACCACAGAAACAAAAAAGAGCCCAACAGACCCACCGCACCGCCGATACCCAGCAGGGCCACCCCGCCGCTCTCCCAAAGCGTTGTGGCCTGGGCGGTCAGGGGCGTTTTGCGGGGCACCCCGTACAGGCCCAAGCCGGTCAATCCCAGGATCAGCAAGGTCAACCCGCCGCCATACAGGTAGGGTTGCAGTTGGTGCCAGCGCCCCAGGGGGCGCCGAAAGCCAAAACGGGGCAGCAGGTGAAAGGTGATTCCCATATAGGCCATGGTCACCGCCCCCACAGTACCATGATAGTGGGCCGTGACCATCACAGAATCCCCCTCGATGCGAGAGCCGATCAAAATGCCCAACACAAACAAAAACAGGGAAAACAGTAAATAGCTGCGAAAGATGCCCTGCTCCCGATCCAGTTGATCGGTGGCGGCGTGGCGCAGCCATTGCCAGGCGATGGTTATGCCGATGATGGGAAAGGCCAGCCAGCTGGCATAGCTCATCAACTGGGTAAAATAGAGGCGATATGCGCTGTTGTTGGGATGAATGACCAGAAAAAAGAGGGGAGAGAGCAGGGCAGGCAGCAGACCATTGACAAACACCAGGCGAAGCAAACGCGCATTGAGGGGCAGCTTGAGGCCTGCCAACGGGGCCAGCCAGAGCCAGACGGTCAGCATGAGAAAGGTATGGAGAAACTGTAACAGATGCCCCATCCCCCAAAACAGCGTCTCATAATAGGCGACACCGGGTTGTTCCCCGCGCAGGTTCCAGGCCGCGTGCAGGAGGGCCAACAGGGCCAGCAGGAGACTGATGGCGGCCACCAGCAACCCCGTCCGGTTGGGAACCTCTCCCGCAGTCGGTGGAGTTTTGCTCCACAGGATGGCACAGGTGCGCAGGGTCAACAGCAGGATGCCGCCGCCAAACAGGGCGAGGCCGGCAAAAAATGACGGCGTGCGCAGGATGGGCAGATAGTTGCTGAGCACAACCGGGTCGGTCCGCGTTGCCCCTCCCCAGAAATCCGGTGTGGCGAGCCAGGGGGAAAGCAAAATCAGGCCGGTGCCGAAGGCGGCCAAGATCCAGGCCCCATGGCTCACGGCCTGCCAGCGGTCATCTTCTGGCAGGCTCCAGAGCAGACCCGCAAAGGAGAGAAACCACACCAGCACGGCCAGATTGACATGCAAAGCGATGGCAACGGCAAAAAAGGCCGAGCCCCCCAACCAGTGGGAAAGATCCATGCTGCGCAGCACAATCAGCAAGAGGGCAAACAGACTGGAGGCCAACAGGGCGGCCAGGGCCAACAACAACCACCGCAAAGCCAGGCGGGCCTGTTTGCCACGGGTGTGGGCAAGGAGTTCGGGTTCTTCCATGATCAAACAACCCCCTGGTGTGGGGCCCGCGAGATAAACGGCACCCCAAAAAAGGTGAGAAAAGCGACGACAAAGATGGCCCATGTCAAACAGGCGGTCAACCGGTGCGGCGGGGCAAAGAGAGGCCGCACATGGAGGGTGATGGCCAGCAACAGCCACGTGATCAAGGACCAGGTTTCCAAGGGATCCCAGGACCAGTAGCGTCCCCAGGCGGCCTGTGCCCAAATGGCGCCGGAGACCAGCATCAGGGCGTGAAAAATCAACCCGATGGCCAAAAAACGGTAGGTGAGTTCGTCCAGGCTGCCATTGTCTGGCAAAGAGGCAAACCGCCGCGTGCCCGACGCACCGCCGCGCAGCAGAACCACGCTGGCCATGCCCGTCGCCAGCAGCAGCAGCCCCATGAAAACTTTGCCAAAGCCGATATGAATATAGAGCCAAAGGGTGTTGTAAGTGGCAGGCAGGTTGGCATCACCGGGATTGGCCAGCACCATCCAGCCCATCATCATGAAAAAAAAGGGCAGCAACAGAGCGGCCAGTGGGCGCAAAGCGGGCAGCAGCCAGTAGGAGAGCATAAAGGCCACCATCATGCTCCAGACATTGCTGGAAAGAATCTCAAATTGGGTGCCGAAGGGACCATGCTCCAACCGCTGCCAGCGCAACCCCAGGGAGAGGGTGTGGGCCAACAGACCCGCCAACGCCAGGCCACCCACCACCCTGACCGGCTGTTTGTTCAACAGAGCGGCCACCATAGCCAACACGCCCGCCAGCAGGTAGAGCAGCAGTGCCAACCAAAAACAGACAACCTCCCCATCTGCCCCGCTGCTCATCCTTCACCCTTCCTGTAAACCCGGCGCCGACTGCTGCGCCGCAGCATGCCACGGTTTGCTGGCAAACCGGCCAAAAAAGTGCAACAACAGGCTGATGATGCCCACCAGGGCGGCGGCCAGCAGCCAGGGCATGCCCTGATCGTAAAAGATGACATATCCCATCCAGGTTTCCAACCCCTCATACAGCAAGGTGCCCTCCGGCAGAAGCCATTGCTCACCCGGTCGCAGGGGACGGCTTTCGCCCCGCAAGGTGACCAGCAGATGATGGGGCGCACCCCGTGCAAAGAGCGAGGGTTGCGCCGGATCCGGCACGGGCTTGTCCAGTTGCAACATGACCAGGGCGGCAACGGTCGTGCCTGGGATGGTCCAGTGGTTGGAGGCGGTCGCCCCCAGACTCAGCCCAGGCAGATGGATGGTGCCCCGGTACGAAGTATGTCCCTGAGCAGGCTGCCAGGAAAACAGGGGGGCGTAACCGAAGTGGCGGCTGGGATAGATGCGATATCCCCGCACCAGCAAGGGCGTATTATCGCCAATCAGACGAAGATGACCGACTTTTTGTGCATCAAACCAGCGCACCCAATTACGGGTCTCCCCCCGAACCCCTCCGGTTGCAAAATCCACCTGCACCGTTTCATTGATAAAATCGATCTGCTCCAGGGCAGTCGGATGCCAGGGGCCCTGCTCCGATGCCAACAACTGGCCGGCAAACCGCTCCCCTGCCGACAGCTCAAACTGCCCCTTGAAATAGGTCAAACGGGAAAAAACGGCCAGCAACAGGATGGCCAGGAGGGCCAAATGGAAAACCTGCAGGGCCCATTTCTGGCGAAAAGCGGCGGACCAAAAAATGGCCGCCACCAGATTGATCACCAGCAGGGTACAGGGCAGGGCCAATACCCAGGTAGGCGGCAGATCCAGCCGCAGCAACAGCACCCCGGCGACCCCCAACACAATCAGGGCGAGGAGTGTCAACCGCAGGGAAGCCAGCCTAGCCATGGCCGCTCACGCCATCACAACAAAGCCATCATCCTCTTCCGATACAAGCACACTCATTTGCACGTGCTTTTCATCCAGTCTATGCCCTTGTTGGTGCTGCTCCAGCCACAATCGTCCACCAACCAACCGCCACTGGCTCGCCAGTTCAAAACACGCAACGCCGCATCCATATAATAGGGTGCCTGGGTATATTTGCTGTTGGCAGTCCCCACTTTGGTACCAGAGCCCAGACCAGCCTCCCCCCCGACACTGTTCAGGTTGACCAGAAAAGCCTTGTTTTTCCATCCATGGGGAACGGCTGCATGACAGCGGGAACATTTAATACCTGAGGTGATCCGCTTGGCATGGACCCCGTGCAGGTTGTTGCTCTTGTCGCAACAAAATCCACTTTTTGTGGCATTTTCAGTGGCATACATGTTGTAGTCGTGGCACTTGAAGCAGAGATCGTTGGATCGGCCTGCCCCGGTATTTTGATCCCAGGCCCCTTTGAGGATAAAATTGTTGCTGGAACCATGGGGCCCCCAGGGCTTGCCGGCATTGGGTGCCGAAACCCCTGCGGCCGTGGCCGAACCGTGACAGTCGGAACAATACATCGTCAGGTTGCCCACATCGGTGCTGGATCTGTTCCAGGGGGACAACCACATGCTGTTGCCCAACCCACCCCGCACCGCCAGGGTGCGCCCCGTCGGAAAAAGGACCGGATGCCAGGAGCGGTGATTGCCCCCCGGCTCCCCCTGGTCCGCGCCGCTGCCGGCATCGTTGGCAAAGACGGCAAATTCCATACCCTGATTGGTATACCGGCTCAAACCGTTGGTACCGGTCAGAGTGCCCCCGATGAAGGAGCCCAACTGGGGCCGGGTGGCACCCGCAGGATAGACTTTATCGTCGTTATAACCATAATCCGAGTGACACTTGAGGCAAATTTGATATTCCCGCGTGACATGGGCGGCGGTACGCAGTGTGCTGGCTCCCACCCCTCCGTCCCCTTTTTTAACCGTATAGCTGGGCAGATCCCCCCAGGTTGCAACACCGCTATAGTCCGGCTCCACTCCCCAACTGCCCCGCAAGGCGCCGGAAGCCAGATTGCTGTGCCGGGCGGTGGTGTCATGGAGATGGGTGGCCGCCGTGCTGGCCCCTGCGCCATCAAACAGCCGGTTTTTCATGGCCCGGTGCGGATTGTGGCAATCGGTACATTCGGCATGGCGATTGCTGAGGTTGCCCTTGCCGAGGGTGGCGGGATTTTCCTGAAAATCGTGATCGATGATGCTGTGCACCTCGGTGGTGCCGTTGGCCTGATCCGCCGTGGCGATGGGCATGCGCACGACGCTGGCAAATTCGCTCTTGATATCCGGCACCGTGTTGGGCGTCGTCAAGATGGATTGGGCGGACGTGGTATGGCACTGGTAGCAGGTCTCTTCCACAGCTGCCCTGCCCCCCTGCTTGGGGGAGAGGGTGGAATCCGTCCCCTCCCGCAACAGACGGCGCGCCCCAGGCACCGTGTGGGTATCGTGACAATTCAGACAGGCCGCTTCCCAAACCTTGATACCGCTGGGAAACTCCCGCAGGGTGGTGGCGGCACTGGTATAGGCCACGTTGCCGCTGCTGCTGTTGGCGTGGACCGACTCGGCCCACCCCATCTTGCCTTTGTCGTGACAGGCCAGGCAGACAATATCATTGCCTGCGCCAAAGCTGGAGCCGGAGGGAGGCGTTTTCTGGAAACGGTTCAGGCGCAAAAATTTGATGGGATCCACCTCGGTGTTGTCCCGAATGTGGGGGTCATGGCAAGAGGCGCACTGCACCTTGCTGTCGTCCAGCGGCAACACCGGTTTGGCGGCACCGGCACTGCGATTGCCGACGACCAGTGCCGCCCCGGAGCTGTAGGGGGGGGTGCGCAATTCGCCGTCGGCCGTCGCCACCGCAGCGTTGTAGGTGAAAGAGATGGGGTGGTCGTTGCTGAGATCGGTACCCAGATTGCGGGTAAAACCGGTACTGTTGCCCGCCCCGGAGGGCATCACCCCACCCGTTCCTGTGCCACTCATGGCGATGGTATTGCCCCCCATCTTGCCCGCCAGCACCCCCACCGAACCCACGGCCACCGTGCCATCATGACAGGAGAGACAAAGCTTGGAAGAGCCACCGGGACCGGCGCGCAACTCGTTCACATCGGCCTGCAAGGAGGTGGATTCGTAGGTGCCCGTATAAGTCGCGGTGGAGAGTTGCCGGTTCCACAAAGGGGCCTTGAGGGTGGTATCGGAGGTGGCTCCGTGGGGGGTGTGGCAAAAGACGCACAGTTCGTTTTCGCTCACAGCCTTGACGGTACGGGTGGGACCGCCCGCATAATCGATGGCGGAGAGGTTGTGCTTGGTGCGACGGATATCCGAAATACGCTCCGCCCAGGCCCCGGACAGTCCCACCCCATAGAGCAGGAGTACCACCAGCCACCCCATACGCACAACAGGTCGTCGGCCGTCAGAGGAAGAGCGATCCATCAGGAACCCCCGAGAAACTGTAAAATTTTCACACGACCATTGAACATATCCGCCACGAAGACCCGCCCCCGTTTATCTACCCACACACCACTGGGCAGATAAAACTGGCCGACCTCTTTGCCTGTGCCGCCTATGGGCAACAAAAAACGGCCCTCTTTGTCAAACACCAGCAGATGATCATGCAGGGATTCCACCACATAAATGTTGCCCTCCCCGTCAACCGCCACCCCTTTGGGGCGCACCATATTGCCGACCCGGATACCACGTTCCCCAAAAGAAAACAAATACTTACCTCGCACATCAAACACCTGCACCCGCGCATTCAGGGTGTCGGCCACATACAGGCGCTGGTTGGCAAAAGCGACGTGGGTGGGACCATTGAACGCGCCCGGGGCAGAACCGGGAGAGCCGATGGTCTCCAGCAACGTCCCCTCATCGCTGAACATACGGATATTATCGGATTGAGAATCCGCCACGTAGAGCACTTTTCGTTCCGGATCCCGTGCCAGACCGGTGGGACGTTGCAGCAACCCGGCCCCCCATTCGCCCAGAGGCTCCCCATCCCGATTGAGACGAAACACCCGCTTCAATTCCGAATCGGCGACGAATACACTCCGGTCCGGACCGGGGGCAATTCCCACCGGGGAGACAAATTTTTCCCGTTTGCTGGCCGCTTCCCAGGTAAAAAGCTTGCCCGCCGCTTCATCAAACACCATCACGACATTCTGGCCGCTGTCCGTTACCAGGATGCGCCCTTCGGCATCCACCATGCCGGTTTGCGGTCGCTGCAATCCCTTGCTCTCATCTTCCCGCCGTCCCAGGCCCGTCTCAGGGTCCAGCCCCACCAGCCAGGTCAAAACCTGTTTCCCTTTCTGCTGCCGATCCTCTTCCACGATGGGAAAATTTTCCCAACCGATCAGTTGTCCGGCAAAGGAGTAGCGAGGCCTTTCCGGAGGGGTAGGCCAGAAGGGGCGTCGCTCCGCACGCCACTCCTCCACACCATAGCGCATGACATGGCGTGTCTCGGCACACCCCGCCAACACCACCAGCAGGGCCAACAGGAGCACAAGAGTCCCGTGCGGGGACGGGCGTGGCGCAAAGGCAGGGATCATGAGAGGGTCTGTTGTCACCAATATCCTGGACCACCGGCGGAATCGCCGCCACGAATACCGCTTTTCAAGCCGGGCAAACCGGAATGGCATCGGTCACAATGCTCCACATTCCAGGCAATCTCCCCATTATGGCACATGCCACAAAACTTGCCCTCCATGATGCCGGCCATATCGATTTTATTGGCACCGGCCCGCATGACAAAGCCCAACTCGCTGTGGCACACCTTGCAGCGGAAACGCATCCGGTGAAACCAATGGGGATAGATGACGGGGCGCACCCCGGCCGCCTCCGCCGTGCGGTTCAAAACCACATCCGCATATTCGGCCTCGGCCTGGGGAACGCACAGCACCAGCAGGAGGCAAAGGGTGCTCAACCGCACAAAACGCATCGCACAACGCCTCATTTCGCCACCGGCTGCGGGCCAAATTTTCCCGCAAAATTCTGCGAATCAACACTGTGGCAGCGGTTGCACTCTGTCAACGGGAAGGAGACCGCACCATGACACTGCCCGCATTGTCGCCCTTCCAAAATGTTGGCCATACTGATGGTTGTCCCCCGATATTTTTTGGCAAAGATGGCATCGTGACAGTTGCTGCAATCCAGCCACTCCGTGTGGGCCTTGTGGGGAAAACGGACAAAATTATAATTGCCCGTATTGGGATAGATGATATCCAGATCCAGCACCTGAATCTTGGTATCGGGCAGGATGTTGGTGCGGGGGGTGATGACCCCCGTGCGCAGGGCCTCCACCCAGCGCACCATATTGCCCACCACATCCCTGGGCAAGGGGGCCAATGCCTCGCCGGGCTGTTGCAAATCCCGAATGGCCCCCCCCTTGGGATCGTGCAGACCGTCCGCCTCCAGGCGCACCCAGGGATTGGCCTCTCCGGCCAGCACCTGAGCCCCGCTCAGGAGCAGGAGAAGCCCCAAAACCCACACCCTGCCCAAGAGACTCCAAGCCCTGGGGCTGTTTCGATAGAGGTTGTCATCCGCGCTGTTCATGGCCACCGCTGTCCCCAATACCCGTTCATCCCGGAATAAAAATCCCCGCGCTGCGAATCGCCTTCACCAGCTCCTTGGTGGACTCTTCCATGCTGGAGATTGCCTGCTCAAACGATTGCCGTGCCGCCAACGCCTCGGCCCGCTGACGGATCACCTTGGCCTGTTCCACAAACTGGCTCGCCATGGCCTTGGCCGAATCCGGCTTGCTCTCCAGCAGCATGTTGACCAGCATGATGTGGGTATTGTTGCGATCCACCTCATAATGGTATTCCTCCTCCTTGGAGTCAAAATGGAGCGACCGCACCAGGGTATCACCACGGCGCAGTTTTTCAATACCCATTTTGGCCGTCACATAGGCTTCATCCAGTTTGGCACGGGCCTCTGTGGCAGAACCCGCCTTGTTGAGGCGCACAGCCTGATCCATGTCGGCCTGGATCTTGGCATTGCCCTCTTCGCCCTGCCGTTTTTCCCGACTGATGCGTTGATGCGCCGCCAGCAAAACCTGCACACTGTCCAGCCGGCGTTGAAAATCGTTGGCCTGCTTTTCCGCCCCGGAAGCACCACCATCTGCCTTGCGCATCGCCTGGAACATGACCTGGGAGGCCTGACTTAACCGCTGCTTGGCCGTTTCCAAATCCCCGCGCCGATGGCTGGATTGGGCCTCCTGCAACAGGGAACGGGCCTGATCCTGCAAACTGGCCGCCTCTGGATTGCCCGTCGCGGCAATCCGCCGGGCACCGGACGATTTTTCGATCAGGGTGTTGAGAGACTCCATGCGCTGGACGATCTGTTTGGGATCATCTCCCCATTTGTTGGCCTGCCCCCCCTGTTCAGCCCCCGGCCCATCGGCCCCCCAGACCGACCCACTGAAACCACACAACAGCACAGTCAACACACACAACGCACGGGTAGTCCTACCGGCAATCATCGATCAAACCTCCTTTCCAAAATCAACGCCCAGGGTAAAATACCGCAGAACACAACCAGCCCCTTCTCAACCGGGAATATCCAACCCCATTGCGCGCAACCCCTGCACCATGGCGTCATTGGCCGCCTCAATCGAACGCACGGCATTGGCAAAGTCACCCCCATCCGCCTGGCGACCCGCCAGGGCATAACTCTCCTCCGCCTGTTTCAACAAGCCCCGCACGTTCCCATCCTCGGCCTTCTGTGGTGCCTGAACGATCAGATCCGCCTTCAACAGCTTGAAGGTTTCAAAACGATCCAGTTCGTAGAGAAATTCCTCCCGCTTGTTGGCAAAATGGAGGGAATGGGTCAGGGTCTCCCCTTCACGCAAACCCTGCACGGCCTGGGTGACGATGGCATAGGCCTTTTCCAGATTCACCCGCCCCTCGTTGATGCGATAGCGGTTGAAATCCTCCCTGGCTCTCTGCAGCAGTTCCGCCACGTGACGTGCCGCCTCTTCGGCTTGGGGAGAGGCCCCTTTTTCGGAGGAGATCCTTTGCAGTGCGTTCAGAAGAGACTCCACGCTGTTCATGCGTTGCTGGTAGTCGTGGGTATGCGCGGGTGGAGGGGGACGCATCCGACCATACAGGGCAGGCAGACGCCGCCCACCGCTGTCACCCGGAGCCGCCATGGCGGGGCCCTTTTCCAACATGGCCAGGGGATTGATCGGCGGATGGTTGTTTTGGTCATCCAGACGCACCCGCATCTCCAACTTTTGGCCGTTGCGCCACACCACGAGTGCCACCTCACTGCCCGGTTTGCCCTCCACGATACGGCGACCAAAATCCAACTGGGAAAGGATGGGTTTGCCGTTCAACTCCACCACCCAATCCCCCCGCTGCAACCCGGCCCGGTCGGCTGGGCTCTCTTTGAAAACCTCTGTGATCTGAACAGCATTGGGGGGGCCGGTCATGACACCCAACCACCCCTCCGCCCAGAGAGGCGTCGCGGAGAACAAGGCCGCCAAACCAAGCCCAAGAGACCACCAGGGCGTTTTATTCTGTTTTTTCATGCACCAATCTCCTTTAAGCGCAGCGTGCGCGACAACACATATGCTCTCCCCATTACAGGGGAATCATGACACCCAACTGGCGCAGAGCCCGCACCAGAAACTTGTTGGCCTCTTCCTGGGTCGGAATGGCGCTCTCAAAACGGTCAGCCGCTGCCAACTGCTGGGCCTTTTTTTGCTGCTCCCGGCTTTGGCTGATCAGAGTGGCCACTGCTTCCGCCTCATCCCCCGGCTTGGCGGATTCCGCCAGGGCCATACGGATCAGGGCTTCCAAACTCTCACCCCGCCGCACCTCATACTCATACTCCTGACGCGGGGTATCAAACTTTAAGGCATAGACCAAAGCACGGGAGCCCAGCAGCGGTTTCAAACCCTCAATCAGCAGGCCCTGGCCACGGGACAATGGGCGATTGGCCTCGCTGTACTGTTTTTTGGCCGCCAAAGCCTTGCTTTCCGCAATAAGCGGGGCGACGCGATCCAACACCTCCTGGGCGGCCTGTCGCTGCTCCGCACCCGCATGCTGCAAATGCTTCTGGTAGGTCTCCTGGAAATAGCGAATGCTGTCCGACAGATCCTCATAGCGCGAGCGGTGCAGCCACTCCTGGCTGTTCTGGTCGGCACTCTTCCGGGAGGCCTCCGAAGCCAGTTTGATGGCCTGGTTCAACAACTCCAGTGCCTCTTTCTCCGCGCCGCTGGCGTAGGCCTGCTGGGCAGCATCCCGCTTGCTGCGGGCTGCGGAGAGAGAGGATTCCGCCTCGGGATGAGAGGTCGCAGTCACCCGTTTACTGGTGCCGGAGCTGTCCAGAAACCGGTTGAGCAGGGAGAGCTTTTGCTGGTAGAGGGGATTTTCCCCCCCAACAGCCACCCCCTGCACAACCAGCGTGGCCAACAAAATACCCAGCCTCCACGGAGGACAACAAAAAAAGGCGTTCACTATTTTGCCCGTTTCGGAGCCGCCTTGGCGGCATCTTCCTGGCTGGCCGGAGCGGCTGCGGCTGCCGGCGCTGCACCCTTTTTCTTGGAGTGGCACAAGCGACACTCAGAGACCGGGAAGGCCACCTTGCCATGGCAAACACCGCACTTTTGCCCCATCAAAATCTGCGCCATGCTGATCTGATTTTTGCCTTTTTCCGGCACAAAAATATCGGGATGGCAGTTGGAACAATCCAGCCATTGGGTGTGCCGGTCATGGGGATAGACCACATCCGGCATGGAGCCCTTGACCTCACGCACAATGTCCAGATCAAAAACCACTGCCTCCGCATTGGGATCCAGACGATCATAGCGGGGCGTGATGCGCTTTTTCTTCAAGGATTCAACCCAGTTGACATAGTTCCCGGCACTGAGAGGCTCCATATTGGCAAACGCCTCTTTGGGGGGTTGCAACAGACCGGTTCCCGGATTGGCGGGATCGTGGATGCCATCCTGGGGGGGGGGCAGGTTGCGTTCCGATTTGGGCTTCATCAGACGGTTAAAGGTGTTGACGGCAGCGGGCTGATCTTCACCCATCGACTCCCCCGGCATCCCCCCCAGAGCCATCCAGAGCAGCAGGGCCGCAGCCCCAGTGACAAAACGGTTGCGTTGTCTCATGATGGGTCGCTCCTATTGTTTCTTTTCAGCCGGCTTGTCGGCACCGCCGCCGATCAACTTTTGCACCGTATTGCCATGCACCTGGGTGGGGGTGCCCGGTTTGCCGGAGTGGCAAACATCACAGTTTTCCACCGACCAGGCGACCTCTCCATTGTGGCAGGCCCCACAAAACTCCCCATCGATAATCTTCAACATGCTGATCTGGTTGCCGCCCGCCTTGAACTTGAATCCCAAATCCGCATGGCACACCTTGCAGCGGAAACGGATGCGGTGAAACCAATGGGGGAAAATGGCCGGCCGCATCCCGGCGGCATCCGACTGATTGTTGATGACGACGTCACCATACTCCGCCTGGGCTGGCTGGCTTTCCAGCACGCACAGAGACGAGAGGAGGAGCAGGGCAACGCCTGTTCTCCAAGTTTTTTTAGACAATGTATTCATCCGAGTCACACTCCGCTTGCTGGGGCCTGCACAAACACCTTTTATAATTGGACATCAAAAACACGCCTGAACTCCAACAAAATCAAACCTTCCTGATTCAACCCGCCCCTCTGGGTATCCATTTCCACGGCCCCGACTGTCAATCGCGCCGCCAGTTTGCCAATCTGGTAGTCCAACATATTCAACCAACTGCGCCGCTCCGCCAATCCATCCTTGCCCATCAAGCCCCCCAAAGGAACCAGACTGTCGACCACGTCGACGGAAACGGTACTGGAAAAACGCATCTGCCGCAAGCCAAACAGATTGGGTTTTTGCGCGGAAATATTGGCACTGGCAAAACGGTCGGTCTCTGCAACCTTCTCCGGATTCGCTGCATCGGAGCCGGCTGCGCTGCTGGCACTGCTGCGCATGGTTCGGCGACTCCACTGCGTGGTGAGATTGCCCCGCCAGCGCATATCCCGCCACAGACTGCCATCGCTGTTCCATTGGAGGCTGGTCATTTGGGCATTCCCCTCGTTGGCCCCCATGCTCCGACTGTCTGCCAGGGAGAGTTCCAGATAATTTTGGCCCCGTTCATGGAAATGGGAAAAGCGACCGCTGGCCATATGGTTGATACCCCACAAAGGCAGGGTATGGCTGGTCTGGGCAGAAGAACCGGTTTCCGTCAAAGAGAGATTCAAGGAGACCGTATCGGTCAGGGGAATATCCTTGAACACCCCCTGACCGATCTGCTCCCGTAGTTCGGTGCGAGGCGACTGCCCACTGGCCAGCTGTTGATTGAGGTTGCCGGAGGAAAACCAGCGATAGTTGAGGGGGCCCAGAGGTTTGCTTTCGGGTGAATAGCTGCCCTGCACCCCCATAAGGGCATTTTGCACGCTATTCTCCCCCTCCGCAGAGCGGCTGGTGAGTTGATTGGCCATGACGGTACTACCCAGATGCACAGCCGGGCTGATGTCATAGTTGCCCCCCAGCATGGCATGGACTGCACGGTTTCCCGTGCCGGTTGCCACCGGATTGGCGTTGCTGTTGGTCTGGTTGGTATTTTGATTGTCGGCAACCCGCATGGAGGCGACGGCGGCCAGGGGCATCCCTTCCGAACGCCAGGAGGCGAAAGAGCTGATCTGTTTCCAAACCATGCCCGACTCTTGCACCTGCCAGGTGGAGGCATCTCCACTGGTGGGGTGGGAGTCGATCACATAGCGGGCATTGTTGATGCTGCCCATGGAGGTGACCGACCAGTTTTTTGCCCCCTCATAGCGATGGTTGACGTTGAGCATCATGTCTTGAGTGTCGTTTGTCACATCTGGCGCCTGCTGGTTGGCGCGCACCAACCGCCCCAGCACATCCACCGCTTGTTTCAACAGGCGTTTCTGGGCGGAGACCGAAATACTGTCTACGGAAGAGGGTTCCTCATGGTGGTCCACGCTGGGCAAGGAGATGCCATGGAAGCCGCTGATATTTTTGGTACCCGCCCGGCCTCGAAAATGCTCAGCATCCACAGAAACCTTCATATCCTGCTCCTGGTTCTGATAAGACTGGGCGATGCCAATGGTATCCCCAACCCGTGCATGCCCCTCCGGTCGTCCCTCGCTGCTGTCCTCCTGGGCACGGCGATAGGAGGCCTTGAAGGGAAAGCGGCTTTCGGGCAACACATAGACCGTGCTGCGACCCTCCGCATGGCGGATCAAGCTGTCATAACTCTCCGGGGCACCCACCTCAGCTGTGGAAAACGCCTTGTACTGCATGGAGGCCACCCCCAAACCCAGCATGGCATCCCACTGCAACAGCCAGGGTCTCCAGACAAACCCCCGCGCCATTTTGCTCAGGTTAACCTCCAGCACCGACGTTTGATCCACGATGGGGCGCCGGTCTTTGCTCATCCGGTCCGCCACGACATAACTGCTGGCCCCAGAGACCCGCCAGGGGGAGAGTTCCGTGCGCAACTGCATGGGCCACCAATCGATCTCCGCATAAGAGCATACCGGCAAACAGGCCACTGCCCCGGAAAGGAGCAGACTCCACCCATATCTCCCCCCTGTACTGCTCCTCTTTGAATACACCATCTAAAAAAATATCCAGAAGATGTTTTGCTTTCCATGGATGGCCGGATGGTACAGAAAAACTCCAGGGCGCGACTGTCAGGCACAGCCCCTCTCCATTATGAAGGCCCGCACGATGGAACGCAAGTTTCGTTCTAGATATTTTTTCGCTGTATCAGTTGCTTATTGCCCCTTGGCAGGCCTCTGTTTGGGGATATCGGCCTCTCCGGGGGCAAGGGGCAGATAATAACTCGCTTCGTCAATCTGTACCGGAGTCTGTTGCCAGAGTTGTTGCTTGAATGTGGCCCAGGCCGCCTCTGCCCGCTCCCGCATCAGCAAATCCTGCGCCCGCTCCCTGGCCTTGTCAAAGTCAACCTTGACCGGCGGGTTCCGGCTCTCCAGACGGAAGATGGCCACACCCTCCAGCACCATGATGGGATCCGTTATGGCGCCCGGCTCCAACTTTTCCAGGCTCTTTTCAATCTCCGGAGAGAGCGTGCCCGCATGGGCATGGGCCAACAAGCCACCGGTTGCCGCCGAGGGATCACCGGAGTGAATTTTGGCCAACTCGCTGAAATCAGAGCCGCTCTTGATTTTGGCAACCACCCTCTCCGCCTCCGCCTGGGCCTCTTTCCAGGCGGCACCACCGGCACTGGGGTCCACTTTCAGCAAAATCAGCGAGAGCTGCTGATTCATCGGCTTGGTAAATTTGTTCGGATGTTCATCATAATAGGCCTGCACATCCGCCAGAGGGGGGTCCGGCAGAGTGCGGACGCTCTTTTCCAACTGTTTAAGCACACTCTGACTCTCCAGCTCCTGAGTCAAACTGGGCAACAGTTTTTCCCGTTCACTCTGCCAGCGCGGCGCATTGGCATAACGCTGTTCATATTCGGCAATGATTTTACCGATTTCCGCCATATCGGGTTTGATCCCCTGCGCCTTGGCCTCTTTCAAAAGCAGCAGACGCTCCACCAGGTTGCGCCCCACCTCTCGTTGAAATTTGGCCATGGCCCCTTCGGGGATGCTCCCATGGTAAAACTTGTTCTGCACCCCCTGCCGCAGGGCATTGAGATAGAGAGAGGCTGGGACAACCTCATCTCCAACCACAGCGAACGGTTTGTCAACAGAGGCCTCCTTATCCTTGCCACTGTCGGTCGATGCACCGACCGGGTCAGGCGGAGAGGGCTCCGCATGGAGAAGAGCAGACTCCCCTCCCAGGGCGAAAGCCAGCAAAAACAGGGGGAGAAGAGGCAACCGACCAGAACGACGCATCATACAGGGTATCCCAGACGCAAAACGGGTTGGACGGACCAGCCCTCCAACCCGTATGGTAGACGAAAGGCAGGAGAGACCTGCCACCTTTTCTATTTGTTATGACAAGCCAAGCAGACGGCACTCGCGGTGTTCGGAATCCGCAGGAAGGTCGCATTGCTGCCCTGATGGGGATCGTGGCAGCTGGCGCACTCCACAAAGGGGGTGGCGGCGGCCAGAGTCGTACCATCCACGTTGGGGCTGCCGGCCGCACGGGTATAGAGCACCATATCCGTCTTGTCCCTGCTGCCCGCCGTACCTCCCGCCGTATCCACCCACCACACATCGTTGCCATTGATATTTTTGCCGACAACGGGGTGAAAATCGGCATCCTTGAACCCGGTGGTGGTCGCAGTCGTCCAGTTTCCGGAAGCGAGGCCACCGGCATAAGGCATGCTGATGGGATGGTCGTTTTGCAGGTCTTTCCCAATTTTGGGAATCGGGTCGCCAGTCATTTTCAGTGCGGCAGTACCCGTCGATCCCCCCGCCGTGTAACCACCGGAACCTGGGGCGTTAATCATGGAATCCATGGCCTGTGCGCCATCATGGCAGGAGAGGCAGGCCAGAGAGACCGAGCCGACCACGCCTTGGGTGGCATCATAGGTGGAGGTGTTCAGCGCCTTGTAGGTGGTAAAGGTGTTTCCAGCGGGCAGTGCCTTGTTCCACAACGGAACGGCTGCCGAAGTATCCGAGCCATGCGGGGTGTGGCAGAAAACGCAGATCTCCGATATTGTGGACGATTTTCCCTGAGCGGTGGCGGAACTGCCGCTGCTCAGATCGTGTTTGCTGTTCGCAATCCCCGCAACCGCGCGTTCCGGATTTGCCAGCATGGCCACACCGATCCCGGCCGCCATGATGAGCAGAATGCCTTTTTGGATGTTATTGAATGTGTTCATCATGTATCTCCCGATTGTCCAAGAATGTGAGCCATAATGGTGCGGAAAGAGGATACCGCTGTTGGCTGTACATGCTGCATACGAAGTGCCAACCTGAAACCAGACCCGCAAGATCAGACTTGATACTGTTAAAATACTAAAAAAATCAAATTGATAAAAATAAATACCCCACAAGAAAAAAAGCGGAACGCAGCGGTACAGGGGAGACTTTTGGCTGGCTTTTTTCTCATTATTGAGAATGCACACACAACGGGTTCCCATTTTTGGGAAAATCGGTCGTTTTTTGGGCAAAAAAAACGGCTTCCCATTTTTGGGAAAGCCGTTTGTGGGTGGATGCCGGAGAGGGGGCTATTTTTTGGGCTGCTCCTCTTTTTCCTTTTTCGGGGCCTCCCCTTTCTCTTTGGGCTTCAGTGCCTGCAGCATCTTGAAGGCCACCCCCATGCCCCCCTCATCCTCCTTCAACTGGGCGGGCCGGTAGATATCCACCTTATGGTATCCCTGGTCCACCATATAGACGCGCCCATCTTCATCCAGTGCCACCATGCCTGGCAACAGATATTTGGCCCGTTCATCCTCCTTGCCACGACCACCGATAAACATCAGCAGGCGACCCTGGGAATCAAAGATCTGGAAATTGGCGTGGGAGGCGTCCGAAATATAGATATTGCCCTGTTTGTCGATATCGATCCCCTTGGGACGGGCAAACTGCCCCAGTCGCGTGCCGACCGTACCGAATTTACGCACAAACTTGCCATCCTGATCAAACACCTGGACACGGAAGTTGCCGCTATCCACCACGTAGAGCATCCCATCCGGGCCGATGCTGGCCGCCCTGGGCAGATTGAACTGTCCATCCTCCGAGCCCCGCGTACCGATGGAAAAGAGATGCTTGCCGGTCTTGGCATCAAAGGCCTGGACCCGATGAAACTCCGGCTTGCTCTGGCTGCTGCTGGTGTCCACCACAAACAGGCGGGTTCCTTCCGGGTTGACAGCCACGGCAGAGGGACGATCAAAATAGGAGGGTCCACCAATGCCCCGCAGATAATTGCCGTCCCGATCATAGACCATGGCCCATTTTCGGGAGACATCCGCCACATAGAGGTTGTCCTGACCATCCATGGCCATACCCAGCGGTTTGGCCAGCAGGCCGGGATTTTCGGTGCCGATCTCTTTGTGGGTGCCGGTGGCAGGATCCAGCATCGTGACGGTGTGGGCGACCGTATCGCTGACATAGATCCGACCTTTGCGGGCCACTGCACTGAACGGTTTGCCAAATTGCGTGCCGTCACCGTCGCTGCCGGTGGCAAAGGTCCGCAAACCCAAAGACTCCCGGTCCTTGGGAGTGGTATCCACGCTGCCGCGAATGCTCCGTTCAAAGTAAAAGCGGGGCGGGTCCGGCGGGGCAGGAAAAGCCAATATTTTGCTCTCCACAACCGCATCCGGTGTGGAGGCACACCCACCCAGAAACAACAGAATGGAACAAAGGGCAAAAGCCTGCTTGCATATGGTGCGCATTTCCCGTAGAAAGGAGGCCTCGTGCGGGATGGCAGGAGCCACCTCATGCGGTTGCGCCCGGTTTGTTTGGTGTGTGATTTGCATTGATTTCAGCTCCTTGATGCTCAACGTAAACCTGGGAGCCATCTCCCGTAGGACAACCCTCCAACCCGGTCATGATAAGACAAATTCCATGCGCCCACCACCTCCCGCAAGCGACCTCGGCCTTTTTTTTACCCTGCTGCTCTCCCTGCTGCTGGCACATCCGGTTTGGTCGGCAGAACCGGCCCCTGCTGCCCCGGTCGGCGGCGCGGGACAACTGTACAAAAAGCACTGTGCGGTTTGTCACGGCAAAAGCGGTGATGGCAAGAGTTCGGCCGCCAGGGGTATGACCCCGCCACCCACCGATTTTACCTCCCCGGAGGCCTTGGTGGATTTGAGCCGGGAGCGCATGTTGCAATCCGTGGCAGAGGGTCGCCCCCATACTGCCATGGTCTCCTGGAAAGGCATGCTCAGCCCGGATGAAATGGCCGGGGTGGTGGATTATATCCGCACCAATCTGATGTTGGCTTCCCGCGCCTCCGACGCCACCCAGGGGCGTCGTCTGTTCGCCAAAAAATGTTCCGTATGCCACGGTGATCGGGGTGATGTGGCCGTTTGGGCCAGGGGCGGTCTGGTGCCCCCCCCCAGGGATTTTACCACGGACAGCGCCCGTTGGGAGTTGACACGGGAACGGATGCTTTTCTCGGTCTCCTACGGTCGCCCCGAAACCGCCATGCCCTCCTGGTTGGGACGGTTGAGCAAAGAGGAGATCGATGCGGTGGTCTCCTATATCCGGAGTGCTTTCATGTTTCCGGAAGGAGAAGGAAAGGCCTCCGCTGCTCCAGAGGCGCGAAAAGAGAAGGATGCGCATGCTCCGGGTGGGGCGGTGCACGAACACGATCATTATCAGAGCGAGGATATGCTGTTGCCCCTGCCCAACGGTCTGCGAGGTGATGTGGAGTGGGGGAAAAAATTTTACAAAAACAACTGCGCCGCCTGTCATGGAGAAAAAGGGGATGGCAAGGGGGTGCGTTCCGACTTTGTCTATCCCAAGCCGAGGGATTTTCTCCATCCCTCCTCCCGGCACAAGCTGAATCGCCCGCACCTGTTTGAGGTGATCGGTGCCGGTACGCGCGGCACAGAGATGCCCGCCTGGAGCAAGGTGTTGACGGAGCAAGAGATTGCCAATCTGGCTGAGTTTGTCTTTCAGACCTTTGTCAGACCCGACGGGGAGGGAGCACCAGCCAGCCCGGCGCAACCCGCAGGGCATGACCATGCCGGACAGGGGGCCGCCCATGACCAGCATGGCCATCATGCCCAGCCAGGGACCGACAAACCCGCAGCCCCCCCGGCACAACCCGCGCAACCCGCAGGGCATGACCATACCGGACAGGGGGCCGCCCATGACCAGCATGGCCATCATGCCCAGCCAGGGACCGACAAACCCGCAGCCCCCCCGGCACAACCCGCGCAACCCGCAGGGCATGACCATGCCGGACAGGGGGCCCATGACCAGCATGGCCATCATGCCCAGCCAGGGACCGACAAACCCGCAGCCCCCCCGGCACAACCCGCGCAACCCGCAGGGCATGACCATGCCGGACAGGGGGCCCATGACCAGCATGGCCATCATGCCCAGCCAGGGACCGACAAACCTGCGGTTCCGACCGCCCCCCCAGCATCGCATACGCACTGAATG
>JADGCE010000009.1:31779-42080 GCA_015229095.1 Magnetococcales bacterium
GACCGACAAACCTGCGGTTCCGACCGCCCCCCCAGCATCGCATACGCACTGAATGATGGCCAGTCGTTCGCCTGGGTGGCGCAGTGTGTGGTGCCTGCTGGCAGGGTTGCTCTGGTGTGGCGCGGTCACGGATCTGACCGCTGCGGAGCCCGCCAGCCCGGTTGACAACCATGAAGAGGGACGGAAAATATACAATTTCCGATGCTATTTTTGCCATGGCTATTCCGGGAACGCCCGCACCCTGGCAGCCACCTATCTTTCGCCTCGTCCCAGAAATTTTGTCGCCACCGAACCGGATGCCTTGCCGCTGGCCCGTATGGTTGAAAGCATTCGCCATGGCCGACCGCAGACAGCGATGGCCGCTTTTGCGGGCATTCTGAACGAACAGGAGATCCAACAGGTAGCCGCCTTTGTCCGGGAAGAGTTCATGATCCGCCATGCGGAAAATACGCGCTACCACACACCGGAAAATGGCTGGCCCCAACATGAGCAGTATGCCGAGGCCTTTCCTTTTGCCACAGGCGAGCTGCCGCTGGATGGCAGCAGCGAGGGTTTGTCAATCGCCCAACAACGTGGCAAAGCACTCTTTTTTTCTGCCTGCATCACCTGTCACGATCGCGCCCGGGTGGAGGATGAGGGGCCGGTTTGGGAGGCCCACGCCGTCTCCTATCCCAGAGGTCGTTATTCCCATCGCAACCCTCCCGTCGATGCCACGACAACAGCTTCGCCCTTTGCCAAACACGACATTCCCCCGACACGGCCTGACTGGAGCCCCCAGGAGCGGCGGGGCGAAGCGATTTTTCAAAAAAACTGCGCGTTTTGCCATGCGGCGGACGGGACAGGCAAACATTGGATCGGCACCTTTCTGGACCCAAAACCTCGGGATCTCACACAGCTGAAAGGCATGAAGCGGCGGCAACTGGCCGAACGGATTCGGACAGGTCTCCCAGGCACCGCCATGCCTGCGTGGCGGGGCATCCTGGATGATGGGCAGATCGATGACGTGATACACTATCTATCCCGTGCCATGCATCCCATCGACGACGATTGACATGCGCAAGTTCCGCACAACAATGGGGCTCTTCCTCTCTCTGCTCCACGTCTTTTCTGCCGCGCAGGCCGACCCCAGAAAAATTGACCTGCTCACCTACCACAACCACCCCCCTTTCGTGACGGAACAGGCACAGGGACTCTCCTATGAACTGCTGAACCTGCTGAACCAGCAGGCTCCCGACCGTTTTCTTTTTGAGTTGCGCATTCTCCCCCGTAACCGTCTGAATGTACAGTTGGCCGACTGGCTGCAGGGCCGTTGTGCGAAAGAAAAGCAACCGGCATGTCACGAGGATTGGGGCGTGTTGTGGGTCAACCCGGCCTGGGGGTTTTCCGCCGGCCCGGAAAAGCGGTTTCTTTGGATACCCATGGTGAAAGATTCCAATGCGATCATCTCCCGCCGGCAGGATCCGGTACCGTACAACGGCCCGGAATCCTTGTTCGGGAAGCGTCTCGGAGGCATTCGAGGTCATACCTATTTGGGGATCGACACAGCGGTGCAGGCCAACAAAATCACCCGATTGGACGGTGACAGCGAGCGGGACAATGTGTTGAAACTGGTCAAACATCGTGTGGATGTCATTTTAATGCCCAGCTCCACAATACACTATTTTTTGACCCAGGATGCCGAACTGACCCCCCTTGCGTCCGAACTCTATATCGCCGCCAACAAGCACCAGTCGTTTATCAGACATACGATGCTGCCACCCGGCCAGAAAGAGCTGGAACAACTCTTCAAGACGCTGCAAGAGGAGGGTGCATGGCAGAAAATTATGCGCCAGTACGGGTTTTAGCGTGCGCCCCAAACAGGCGGTGGTCTCTTCTCTTGACCTAACAGGTTGATTAGGTGTAACACTCCAAGATTTCGTTAATCTTGGAGTTGTAATAGCTAAAAACTATTAGAAAAGAAGGGTGGAGGGGGGCTGGGGGAGGCGGGGCGCAAGCCTCCCCCAGGATTTCTTGCACTATCCAAACTCGATCAAACAAAAGAGGGCGGCACCGGGAAAAATTGGTCCATGAGCGCCTGATTCTGTCCCTGCAGACCGCCAATGCCGTTCAAACCATGATCCTGAAACTGGCCAGGATCGACAGGGCTTGACTTGGCCACATCCTCAATGCCCGTCCGTTGCCGGAAAGAGCGTTCGCTGCCCGGGTTCATCAGATCGTTGGGAATGGCCGGACTGTTGTGCCCCGTGGGAAGAAGATTCCCCAACAGGCTGTGTGTGACCTCGTGGGCCAGAGTCTCTCCGATGAGGCGACCGATCACCTTGACAGCCAGATTCAGCAGGGCAGGCGAGGGCACGCCCGCCTTGATTTGCAGCATGATGGCGCTTGTTTCCGTATCCACTTCGGTCGGGTTCGCTGTGCCGGCGGCGGGTGCGGCGTCCATGGCACCTGGAAAAATATCGATGGTCTCGTTGTACACGGCGTGACCGTCACCAGCCTGGGTGGGAGTCTCCCAACCCATGTCATTGGGAGATGCGGCTGGAGGTTCCCCCCGAATGGTCGCCACGGTGATCCTGTCGGCTGCCAGGTGCGCGGGGGGGATTTCCAGAAACGGAGCCATGCGCCACACGGTACGCATATTGCTTTTCTGCAGGAGGTGTCGACAGGTGCGGCGGGCCTCAGCCAGGACATCGGCCTTGCGTGCACCAATTTGATACTCCTGCAGCACGGCATCCAGGGCAGCCTGTTCCTCATCAACGACGACAAACTGGGGTACACACAGCCTGAGGCTGGTGCTGGCAACTTGGTTGGGACCATCGAACATGGCAATATCCAGACGGGTGATACCCGGCTTCATCCCCTGCACCTGGGTGGTCTCTGCGTGGGGAGTCAGCACGGTCAGGGCATCTGTGTCGCTCCGCATCCAGCGCACCGTATAACCCGCCGGGGCATTACGCACATAAAAACTCAAAGAGATGACGCCGCCCAAATCGTGCACACCGGGCTTGAAGGCGCGCACGTTGGCGTCGGCACTATCAGGGCCCAGGATGATCACGGGACGGGGCACAGGGTTGTCGCTCCGGGGCGTTCGAGCGTTCACCTCCACAAATTCTCCGGTGGGCCGGGAAACCGTGACCGCCGCGCTGTTGGCACCGGCCGTGCGGGTCAGATCCTCCACTTCGTTGTGCGTCATGGGGCGTGCACCCGTTGAAGTGCCGGCACCGATCATCCCTTGAATGGCGCTTTCGGTCAACGATTTGGCCTGCGACATGTCCAACAACCCCTTTTCACGGGCCGTATCGATGGTACGCATGGTGCGATCGATATCTTTGCTCATTTTTCCCTGCAAGGCTAGGTTGGAGGCCATACTGCCGAATTGCTGGGCCGTGTTCATGGCGGCCTTGAGCCCCTCGATGGCATTGCGCTGGTTGCCTTCCAGCCCGGTGATATCCTTAAACAAGCCGGACTGCCCCATCAGCCTCAGTGCGGCATCCAGACCCGTGGGATTGGGGGCCGCAGGCGCGTTTTGCATGGCAATGATCGGCGTGGGGAACCCCTTGGCCTGGAGATCACCTGGATCATGCTGGCGACTTTCTGTGCTGCTGGGCAGAATGGAGGGTGGATTGTCCGGCAGCGGAGACTCCTCCCAGCGCCAGAAACGATCCTCCTCTTTGCGTTCACACGAGTTGCAGGCCCCCATTACCGCCTCCGAGTAGACGCCACGGGTGGGAAGTGCGACCCGGATCGGTTCGATGGGTGTGTTGGGTTGATAGTGTTCCAGGAGATTCACTCGGTTGTCGGCACTCTGGTTATAGGTGGGATCCAGACGGAAACCAGGGGCTACGGGCAGAACCAGAGAGTTACCGACAATGCCGATCAACTTGTTGACGACCACCGAGGCCACACTGCGTCCACCGCTATGAGGCGCCTTGATGCCGTCCAGCAGCATGAAACGTCGATCCGGGCTCATGCGCGCCCAGATCAGATGGTGATAGCGCTCCAGGTGCTCGTTCAGATGGTCAAGCAATCGGCGCGCCATCTCCTTGTCCTCCTCCCGCGGATTGCGCAGCTCTTCTCTGTTGAGGGGTGTGTAGATGCGTACATCATCACTGCCCTTGATATCGTTGCGGATGGCATTGTTCCGGAAAAGGTATCCACTCGAACAAAGGGTGCGGTAGGACATTCGTCCCCCTTCCACGATCACCCGCGAGCTGCCCGGGAGAACGTCCAGCAAAAATATTTCCTTTATCCTTATAAACTTGATAGATTTTCTCTCCACCCCGGAAAGGGCGTCGCTCATGCGCAGAGAGAGGGCGAGGGGTGTGTCGTTGACAAAGTTGGACAACAGCGTGACATCGATGGGCAGGTCGTGGCTGTTGTTTTGTTGGTCAACCCATTCAAACTGCAGCAGATCGACGAAGGCCCCCGCGATCATTGGCCCCACACGTTCCATGAAGATTCTATCCTTCAGCTTCTGCCCTTCGAGAAATTCATCGTACAGCTCCTTGGGATTGGCGTCGAGCAGGGCGATCACCCACAGCCAAGCGTTCAAGTCAAAGTGATCGTCTTTGTCCAGGGGGCGTTTCAACTTGAAACGCAGGCTCAGTTCGCCCTCCACATAGTTGATCTGCTGGTCGGCGTAGGTGCCGAGGGGCAGATCGCTGCCCACATACTGGTTGTCGATACGTTCCAGGGCGTCGAAACCATCCCTCAGGGCACGGGTGGGCATAAAAGGTTGCATTGTGTTGCGCCAACGCAAAGCCTTGGCACGGTCGAAACGGGAGATGGGCAATGGCACAAACAGGCACTCCTGCACATCGGTCAGGCGTTGGCGCACGATGAGGTGACGCAAAACCTCAAAATACTCCATGGTCACAGCATGGCAGTGGTTGTAGTTGGCCACGGTTTCCGTGACCACAGACATCCCTTCCCGTTGGGAGACCCCCTGGACCACGGTGGCACGTTGGGCACGAATGGAGGCCGCAGACTGGGAGGTGCGGTCGCGCAGGGTTTGCAAACTGCTGGTTGACAAGTCCCTGGAAGAGTCCTGCCAAGCAGAGGAGTTGGCCGAAGAAGAACCGCCGCCAATACCAAACAACGCACCCACAGGACCCAAAATGGCACCAATGCCCAAGCCGGCACTGATGCTGCTGGTACCCGCTTCGGAACCACCCCGGATGTTTTCATTCAGCACCGAGTTCACAACCTCACCAATATCCCGGTCATGGGTCAGGGTGGCGCTCAGCATTTCCCGCTCTTCCAGGGATTCGGAACGGGATGCCAGATCCTGACGTTTCCAATCCACCACCGCGATCTGTTTCTTTTGGCCCGGCGCCAACGGCAGACTGTAAAGCAGGCGTCCCAGGGAGTAGCCATCGGCAACCCACTCCTGTTTGAAGTGCAGCAGATGGCCGTGGGCAATGGTACAGGCTTGATAGATGGTTGGATCCCTGTCCCAGTCCACCTCATGGCGGCAATCCAACTCAGAGCGACCCGGCGCAGCAGGCCTGAATTGTTGCACAGCACGCATGATATCGTTGAATTTACTGGCGACCAGCAACTCCTGAAACGACTGCTGCGTCCATTGATCCGCTCTGTCCATGGCGGCCATCAACCCGGCGCTCACCTTGAACTCGCTTGTCGATGCCGTCTTCAGGGAAAGACTCTCCCGGTCACTCTCTACGCCCGACGTCTTCTGTTTCATCTGGAGAAATGCATGGATCTCATCATGCATCGCCTGCGGCAGTTCGGATGACTCTTCCGACAGAGTCATCCCTTTGATCTGTGGCTCCGTGGTGCGCACCACATAGTGGAAAGTGAACTCCTGCAGCGTTCGATCCGGGCGGGTAAAGTCCACACAATGCCCCTGCCCCACATCGGTGCTGAATCCCCCGCCCTGCACCAGATCCCCTGCATCAGGCAGGCGCACGCTGGGCTCTCCCCCCCGACACCCCTCCCGACTGGGATCCATCTCCTGACAGGGGGCATCCACAACCAGAATCACTTCCTTGGGAAATTCACCCGTATCGCTGAGATGGACGGTCACCGACTCGATCCGATCCAGGGCCACCGTGGCATAGGCAAAAGAGAATTGTCCCAGCGGATAGCTCGCAGAAAAATAGCCAGTGCTGTCGGTTTGGGTTGCCGCCAAGGCTCTGAAGGCATCCTTCTCCGGCTCCTTGTCAAGGGTACCCCAGAGAATGATCTGTCGGTTACTGATCTGGCTCCGTCCGGCCCGGTCCAACACACGGCCACGCAGGCGGGAAGGCTTGCCAAAACCGGGTGCCGGGCTGTTTTGCAGGGTTGGCCATGTCAAAGGGGTGACCGGCAACTCCAAGATGGGGGAGGCCAGCACAGTACGACTGGCATACTCCCGATCCTCCAGAACCTGACCGTTCGGAGCCATGACAGTGCACACGAGCATCTCTTCTATCTCGCCCGCATGCGGCAAATCCAGCGTGGCCATGCCATCCTGATCAACCTCCCTGGTGACCAGGATGGGCAGTCTCGTGGAAGCGCTTGCCTGATGTTTCCGGTAATGATAGCGGATGCTGACCCGATATCCGCGAAACATGCCCCGGTGTTTCCCTTCTCCGCCTAGATGGATGGTGAGCGGGCAACTGTCCCCAGGAATTTCCGTCGACTTCACCACCTCCATCGCCTCGCTGATGTGGCCGAAGATCTCCCGGTCGATCCCGGCAATTTCCTGCAACTCACTGAGGCTGGAAAACCTTTTTTTCCGACCGCGTGCGGCGATGATGCGGTCTGCCACGGCACGGGTCACCCCTGGAATCTTTTCGATTTCTGTGGCCGTTGCACGATTCAAGTCCATCTTGTCACTCATATGGGTCCCCCTGTCTGTTGTGAAAAATATATATTGAATAACATGACGTTTTTTGTGCATTTACCAATAAAAATCATACAATTTCAATGCGCTGCCCACCGCCAAGCACTGCATCAGGGTACATCGCGCTGGCAAACAGGCAGACGGCCAAACATCAACCACCGCACAAACCATTCCAGATCATGTCGTCTGTCTTATTCAGGCACGCAAGAACAGAATAACATGGATTTGACCTATGATAGTTGATTATATGAAGACATGTCAATTGATTATTATTATCAAATTACAGATCTGATCTTATAGAGGCTTCTATCTGCATCCCGATCCATTGGTAGGTGTTGCGCATTATCCAAGTTATTGCGCCTTGAGACCCATGCATGCCGAGAGCAGAGGTGCCAATAGCCGCCCAAAATGTACCAGGCATGTTCAGCCAGAGTGTACCAGATCTGACTTTCTTTAATCAATATTTGGATAAAGAGCCATGGGAGCATCTGTTGCACCCGGTGTGTCTGCCGTCGGCCACCGTCATTCCCTTGCCGCCACCGCGCTATGCCAGAGATGTCGGACACTGTTTTCAAGACGGCCAGGAAGTGCTCTGATGGCGCTACAGCACCATCTGGAACCCGAGCTCAAGTGGCTCCGCCTATCTGGCATGTTGGAGATATTGGAAGAGCGGACTGGTCAGGCAATCAACGGCAAGATTAGCCTATACTGATTTTCTATAGCTTTTACTGGAGGATGAGATCGAACGACGCGAACAGAAGCAGCTTGCGCTACTGGAAATCACCGGACCCAGCTACCGAGCGCACGGCACGCAGAAACAGGAACTGATCCGAATGGGAGGACAGCAAAAGACGCAGTAAAAGGCGGGCCGGAACTGCAGAAAGTCAGCTGCCGGGGTGGTACACTTTGGGTGAATCTTGAATTTCTACACCTAATCAACCTGTTAGGTTGAGAGAAGAGACCGCCAAACAGGCCATCCCTTTATCGGGATGGCTCTGTTTGGGGGCTTGCAAGACTACCAGGAGATGGTGGCTACATCCTTGAACTCCACCTGCGTGCCGTCCCAGAGATGGATGGTGCCTGAGGCGTCCGCTGACTGGAAGATCAGGGTGTTACCCTCCACTTTGTAGGCGACGGAGCTCTCCAGGCTCCATTCACCGGCGTGGAGTGCCTGATCTACCGGCCCCGCACTGATCTCGAGCAGGTGCACAGAATCGGTCCAGCCCTTTCCTCCCGAGAGTTTGTCATGGCCATCCCCTGCCCCAACCACAAACTGATCATGGCCATCACCACCAAAAAGCTGATCATTGCCTGTGCCTCCCTGTAAACTGTCATTACCTGAACCACCCCGGAGGATATCATTGCCCGCTCCACCCATCAGGGTGTCATTGCCCTGATCGCCATAGAGCAGATCGTTACCATCACCCCCTTCCAGACGGTCATTGCCCCGATCGCCATAGAGCCGGTCGTCCCCTGCGCCACCTTGCAGGGTGTCACCATCCCGTCCACCGTACAACCGATCATCGCCATCGCCACCCAACAGGGTATCCTGACCCCGACCACCCCGGAGGGCGTCGTCGCCTGTCCCGCCGTCCAACCGATCACTGCCCCGCTCGCCATAGAGTTGGTCATCCCCTGCAAGACCACGCATATCATCGGCATCGCGCGTGCCCCGCAAACGATCATCACCAGAGGTGCCCACAATGAGGTTACCCTGGGCATCGACCTCCTGTGTATCGGAGCCGATGACATCCAGCCGCAGGGAGTCCACAGAACTCCAGACGCCGGACTCGTCCACCACCTGAAAATCGATGTTCCGCGCACCCGTCTCATGGGTGTTCAGCTGGAGAGCATTCAAAACATCCCTGTAAACGGCGACATCGTCCAGGCCGGAAAGTTCCAACCGACCGGTCTGGGGATCCATGCCACCCCCCACCACTTCGATATGGGTGCCGGCCAGCATGAACCGACCATCCGCCCCCTCCACGATCTCGCGTCCCTGGAAACTCAGGAAATCGCCCTCCTGCAATCCGCTGGAGATGGCAATGGTCGCGGCTGTGAGCTGCTGGCTGTCCACATCGGTGATGGCAATGTCCGCCACCACCGGTATGACCACCTGGTTGGAGACCTGGAAAGAGAGCTCCCCACCTTGGTTCAGCTTGACATAGTCGCCCATCACCACGCCACCCTCCTGATTCCCTCCATGGTTATCGTGTGACTCTTTGGAAGCGTGCGCATCATGACCACCGCGCCCTCTGGACTCCTCCTGTTCAGACTCCCGGGAACGGGTATCCATGCTCCGGGCACGCTCGTCCGACTCCCCTGCCCTGCTCAACACACCCTCTCTCCCGGCGTGCAGAACGGTTCCATTGTATTCAATCCGCTCAACCAGCAGATTGGATTTTGCCTCCAGGGGCCGAATGCTGAAGAGATGATCCGAACCTTCAGCAAACCGCTCATCCTGGATGGCAATGTGATCCCACTGCCCGGATGCGTTGTGGGCCACCTGCGTGGTATAGGTGCCATACAATTCGCCATCCACAAACAGCTGGAAGGCTCCGGAGTTGCCATTGCCTCCCTTGGCAACGTAAAGATTCAAGACACCATCCGCCCCAACCACCTGCTGGCTCTCCACGGCGGTGACCAGCACCGGTGCATCCGGCACGGCACTGACCGTAATGTGCAGGGAAGCCGGTGTTTGCAGGGAAGAGCCATCCCCTTCCGTCGCAGCGGCTGTCAGGGTAAGTCGAATCTCCCCGCTAAAGTCTTGCGGCGGCACCAGCGACAGGTTGGGCAGATCGGCATGGGAGACGGTCCACAATCCGCTCTCTGCGTCCAGACTGCCCGCCGAAAGGCGCGCATGGGCCGGCACGCCTGCGATCACCACGTCGCTCATGGTTTCGGAACCGTCCCGATCCATCAACTGCACATCCAGACCCAAAGCAATGGCGGTATCTTCCACACCAACTGCCGGTTGCACCGTCCACAGCAGGGGGTCCGCGACCCCGGCAACATCCACATGGATGGGGTCACTGATCACTGTGCGGGCAGAGCTGCCATCCTGCACCGTGGCACTGACCGTCAGATCAAAATCCCCCGCACGATGGGCCGCCAGGGTCATCTGCAGATCCGGCACCGTCCAGTCCAGAGGATGACCCGCCGCATCCGCTTGGATCACCTGCAAGTCGGACTGGGGAATAATCCAGGTATGATCGGCGCCCGCCATCCCCTTGTTCAGGGTGGCTCCCTCCGGAACACCTGCCAGTATCAGGTCGCCCGCCAGGAATTCGGAACCATCCCGATCCGTCAAACCCACCTGAATGTGCAGGGCGATGGGCAGATCTTCCAAACCGGAAGCGGCACCGTTGCTGAACACCAACATATCCGCCTCAGGAGGTGCAGTCTCAGGCGGCACCGTCTCAGGCGGTACTGTCTCAGGCGGAACCGTCTCCGGCGG
>JADGCE010000088.1 GCA_015229095.1 Magnetococcales bacterium
CGTCGAGGTCGACGTCGAGGTCGACGTCGAGGCCGAGGTCGTGCTCGTCGTCGAGGTCGTCGTCGTCGTGGTGGTCGTCGTCGTCGTGGAGGTGATCAGACCCGCCTCCACCAACTGGGACTTCAAGGCTGAGGGCGACAGCCACAAGACGGTATCATCCCCCGCCCCATGGATATAAATCGTATCGTCGTCCGCATTTTCCAACTCTTGCGCGGTCGCCGTCGCATCCGTTAGCCGCTGCAAAGAATTCAGGTTTGGCTTGTAACGACCTTTGCCGTTTTTTCCATGGGAAACAACCACCGCAGGAACATCACCGGCCAACAAACGTTGATCCGGGGCACCCGCATCATACACACCATCGTAGACATCGATTTCACCATCGGTGGTTCTCGTGATGGCGCTTCTATAACTGTCGCTCACATGATAGGTAAAATAATGATTATGGGAGTCAAAACGGGAGACCCCCAAATCTTTCCAGGGCAACACCCCCACCAACGCCGAACAGTCCCCTTCCCTGCCATCAAAGTTAAGATTGGGGCAGGGCAAACGACCGTTGCTCGCCGCATACCAGGTCAGGGCTTCACGGATATTGTCCAGATAAGCTTGCGTTTTTTGTCGTTGGCTGTTTTCCCGTTGGGTGGAAAAGGAGCTCACCCCGCTGGCCAGCAACGAGCCAACGATGGTAACAACAATGGTCATCTCCAGCAGCGAAAATCCCCACGACCCGCCGTGCCTGGAGAGCCCACGGAGTTTGGCGAGTTGGCGATGGAGATTTTTCCAGAACATCATGCGGTGTCACCCCTTCTGGCTTGGCCCCCGGAATGGAGGGCGCACCTGGAGACTTCGGGTTGCAGTATAGCAGCAACGCGCCCCGGTTGCATCAAGGAATTTCGCTACAGGCAATACCCAACAACCGATCATTGAAGGTATCGGAGGGGGATGCGCTGACAAAGGCGGTGGTGCTGGTGCCATTGCTGCTTTCCAGATAGTCCGTTCGCGTAGCGACCGCCGCCCGACTGCGGGTTTGCCCGCTCAACGCCTTGCCAGGCGTCAAGAGGATGGCCACATAGTCCCCCGCGCCGTTGATGGTCAAGGTCGGGGAGGCGCCGCAGCTCAAACTGCCGGATACCGCATACCAGATCGGGCCACCGTCATTGTCCCGCCAGGGGGGCTGTTGCAAATGGGCCCATGGCAGCAGACCAACCTTATTGGTGGCGCAACTGGCCGAAGCCAACACCACTTGACTGCGATCCTCATAGTCGCTCTCCGACCCCCCCTCAAAGGGACAGGGCAGGGCATCCCGAACCGCCGCGTAGGCCAGCAACGATTTTTTGGCCGCAGCGAGCACCGTGACGGCCCGTTTTTCCTCCCGGACCCGCTGGGTATAAACCAGCAAGGCATCCATGGCCAGGGTCAGGCCCGCCATCAGGACGGCCATCAAACCCAGCATCAAAGCTGCCCCGCGCTCCTTGGTGTTGTCGTGCTTCATGGGACTCTCCCGACCGAACGCTCGCATGGCTATGGGGATGCATCCATCGCTTTTGCACGCTCCTCGCGTAACATTTTCGCCACATCTGCGGCCTGTTTCAAAGATTTGGGCAACGCAGCCCCCTCCCCCTTGGCCGGTTCCTTCTGCCCCTTCTCCCCGCCCTTCTCTGCCGAGGGGGGTGGCTCCCGGCGCGCATGCAACGCCTGCGGATTGATCTCATAGGTATTGTACAACCGTTTCTCCAGCACATCCAACGTTTGGCCGGATTTCAGGTAAAAAAGGTGGTCCGAATCCTCCGGTTGCACGGGCAGACCCCGCGCATCCAGCTGGTTGGGAAAAGCCCGGAATCCCTCGCCTTTGAAAGGCTCCTCTTCCTCCAGCGGTTGACCATTCAGCCAGACAACCGTCCGGTTGTTGCCCTTGTGGAGGATCCCGGAGACCGAAAGATAGCGTGGGCCCGTGATCACCTTGGGGGGAGCAGCTGCCAGGTTCGCCTCTTCGGTGCTGGCAGTCTCCTCCCGGCTTTCGGCGCCCTCGTCGGGCACGGGCGCGGATGCGGGCGCGGGCTCGGCGGCGACCGGCAGGCCAAGGCGCAAACGGTCCAACAGCCGGCGCTGATCCGGCGTGTAGAAAAGCCGTCCCAAAGCCGCCTCCTGCCGTTCCGCCCACTCGGTGGGGAGCTCCTCCCCGTGGAGCAGGGTTGCCCACAGCAGACAACCCGGCAGCATCCAACCTGGCCATGACCGGATCATGACGGTTTTTTCCGCTCTACAGTGCCCAGATCATACCAATACCAGCGGATCTGACACACGGCGTTCAAATGGACACCCACGCCCATGTCGGAGCGTTTGCCGGCATCCCCCGGCTCCGCCGAGGGTTGGGTGCGTCCCAGCGCACACTCCTTGACATCGTAAACACCGCGCCCATGCTTGGCAAGTTGCTTCAGGAAATAAAGCAAATCCTCCTCATGCACCAGCCCCAACCGCACCTCCATGACGCTGGCATAGAGCCGGTCCGTGCGGGTTGGCAGCGGATAGTCCGGGGTGAAAGGCTTCCGAACATCCAGTTTGAAGCGTACAGGCTCCGGCAGATGCAGCGACTTTTCCACCTCCAGCAACTGGTTGACCCAGCGCAGACGCGGCTCTTCGGCATGAAATACCCCGCTGGACTGGTAGGCATCAAAGCCGGGTTTATACTGGCCCAGCAAACGAATCTGCTCCTCCTGCGCCCGCCTTTTGTCCAACAAGGTTTTGAGACGACTTTGCATCGCCTCCACCTCGACAGCCATCTCCTCCTGGTAATAGAGCCCACCCGTCACAGCCGCCAGCGCGAGCAGCAGCAAAACCGTCAGAATGATGAGCGGTTTGCGCAACAGATCCCACTCCAGGTCGTTCATGGCGACTCTTCCCCCTGCAGGATGACCAGGAGGAGAAATTCGGCCTGTTTGGCCGAGGCGGCCATGTTGCCCCGCTCCAGCACAGCCGTTTGCGAGGGGTCCACAGGCATGCTCAGGGCAGAGACCGCCAAAACGGCTGGCAAGGCACGCAGGGCCTCCATGAAGGCCTGAATTTTTTCCCTGGCCTGTTCCGTATTGCCGGTAAAGGGGCGCAGCTCCCCCCGCAGGCGCGCATGCTGCAAGCCCGGTTTGTTGGGGACATTTTGTTTGGGCGGCGCCTTGTCAGGGCGTCCCCCTTTTTTGGCAGTGCCCTCCTTGGGGTCAGGGGGCGGAGGACCGGCAAACCACTCCAGGCCGGCAAGCCAGATATCACCGTGTTGGGTCAAAACCTGGCTGATGGTCAACAGCATGGGCTGTGGTGTGGTGGCAAAGCGGCGCAGGGTATCCACGGTGCGCACCACCCCCACCAGATCGATACCCGCAGCCACATCCTGATCGCTGCCTCCCACCTGTTGCAGGGCAACCTGGGCCGCATCGGCCTTGCGGGAAAGCTCTGGCAGGCGGCTGTAGGTTGCAAAACCATCCAGAAACAGGACCAGCCCCGTCCCGACACCCAACAGCAAAAAGGCCAGGTTCAGAAAACGCAACAGGGTACGCAGGCGCAAGGTCCGATAAAGACGGCTATCTTCCGTTCTGGCATAATGGTTGCGGTTGCGTTGTTTCAGCAAAAAACCGCAAAAAAAAGGTTCCAGATGGTCGGTGTGCCGCAGCTCCGTCGTCACCCCCAGGCGGGTGGCCACGGCCTCTGCGTTCAGGGGATGGCAATGGTAGGAGGAGACGGCATTTTTTCCTGAAGAGAGCAGATCGTGCAACTCCCCCGCGCAGAGCACGTACACCTCCAGGGTGGCGTTATGGTTGACCAGTCGCAAACTGGCCAGGTAGCCCTGCATGCGCGCCACCTCCCCATGAATGAACATTTGCACATCTTCAGCCGCCTGCCCCTGAAAATTGGAGAGGCGGCTGACCAACATGCGCCCATCGCGCAAAAAAACCTGCCGCAATCGTCCCTGGTTGGGAACGATCACCAAGGCATCAGAATGTTCCAGCAGATTTTTTTTGAACAGCTCCTGGCACAGCAGGGGGAGAGAAACGATGCCCGCCAGCTGGGCGCGCTGCTCTTGCAGGAGCGTCAACCACTCCAGCAGTTTGTCCGGCTCTGTCAGACCGAGGAACAACACCTGCTCTTTGAGCTTGTCGTCGGCCATCTTGCCCTGTACATGGCCGTAAAAAAAGGGGGTATGACGAAACATGCGCCGACCGCGTCCGGCCAGCATTTTTTTGCGGTTGGACCCCACCAGTTTGGGGGTGATTTCGTTGTGCAAATCCTCTTCGATGACATCCACCAGCAGATAGACCGCTCCGGCGGGGAGGTGCTGCTGCCAATAGCTGCGAAAGGCCTCCTGCCCCTCCGTACTGTTTTCAAAATGCACCCCCGCACCGCACCCCCCCTTGTCCCAGGGATAGGCCGTGACCAGATAGTCGGAGAGAAAGAGAAAGAGGGGGTTGGCCATGGGCCCCGTGCCTGGGTTCAGAGGGTGCTGATAAGATCGTAGATGGGCCCCAGGACCGACAGAATCACCCAACCAATCATCAGACCGAGCACCGTGGTCATGGCCGGGCTGATCAAGGTTTCCAGTTTTCCCACCGTCTCCTTGACCTCACGGTTGTAAAAATAGCTGATGCTGCGCAGCGAGGTATCCAGATTGCCGGTGGTCTCCCCCACCTTGAGGATGCGCAACAGCAGTGCCGGAAAAAGCTGTACCTCCTGAAAGCTGCTGGAGAGCTCCTTGCCGTCGGAGACCATCCCCCGCGCCCGCTGTATGGCTTCCCGCAGCAGCAGATTGTCGGCCAGACTTTCGCAAATTTTCAGACATTCCAGGATGGAGATGCCCGATCGATACATCAGCGCAAACGCATTGGCAAAACGCACCAGAATAATTTTTCGGGAGAGGGGGCCAAACAGCCAGAGCCGCAGTTTGATACGGTCCACGGCGCGATGGAAACCGACGCTCCAGCGTGAGCCCAGTTTGATCACAGTGAAAAAGAGCACCGGAATGGCAAGGAGGATATACCACTGCTCAGCGATAAAATCGGAGGTGGCAATCAAGGCCAGGGTGTGCATGGGCAGCTCCCCGCCCATCTCCGTGATAAATCCCACCAGTTTGGGCACCAGAAAGATCATCAGGAAAAAGACCAGCGCCGTCACCACCACCCCAACCACCATGGGATACATCATCACCTTTTTGACCTGGGAGATCAGCTCATCCTCCCATTTCAGATTTTCGGTCATGTCCAAAAAGACCTTGTCCAGACAGCCGCTGCGCTCTCCCATGTGGACCAGTTGGGTAAACACCTCATTGAAAACCCTGGGCTGGGACTGCATGGCCTCGGAAAGGCGTTTGCCCGCCTCGATATCCTCCACAAGCGCGGAGACCACCTCGCGAAACTGCGGCTTTTCCAGGCCGTCCCGCAATCCCTTCAGCCCCTCCAGAATCGGCACCCCGGCACTGGCCATCTGCTCCATGTCAAAGCAAAAAATGATCAGATCCTGACGGGAGATGGGGCTGCGGTTGAAAAAAGATGCGCGGGAATCGTAGACATTTTTATGGCTGATGAGCATCATGCCCATGCGGTCCATGCGCAGCTCCAACTCATCCAGATTGGCCGCCTCCAGGGTGCCATGGCGGATGGTGCCGCTTTGATCCGTCGCCTTGTATTGAAATTTTGGCATCGCAATCAGCCCTCCTCTCCCAGGGTGACACCCAATGCCCTGACCACCTCTTCCATGCTGGTGGTGCCATCCAGCACCCGCCGTCGGGCAAAATCCGCCATCGTCTGCAGCCCCTTCTGGCGCGCCAGGCGACGGTATTCCCCCTGCGGGGCGTTGCGGGAGATCAAGTCGTCAAAGGCATCATCCAGCAGCAACCCCTCCATGCTGCACATGCGCCCTTTGTAACCGGTTCCATGGCATGCCGGGCAGCCCACGGCGCCGTAGATCGGGGCAGAGAGCGCCGCATCGTTGCCCTCCGCCAGCCATTGCTGCTCTTCGGGGGTGGGTGGCAGTCGCCGTTTGCACTGCACGCAGAGCTTGCGGAGCAGGCGTTGCGCCAGCACGGCGACAATATTGCCCGCCAGCATATCCGGGCGCAAGCCGATGTTGAGCAGGCGAGAGATGGCGGCAATGGCGGAGTTGGCGTGCAGGGTGCTGTAGACCTGATGACCGGTCATGGCGGCCCGCAAGGCCATTTGCGCCGTATCCAGATCCCGAATTTCTCCCACCAGAATAATATCGGGATCCTGACGCAGGATGGAGCGCACCCCGGAGGCAAAATCGAGATCAACGGCCTTGTTGACGGAGGTTTGCAAAATGGCATCCAGTTGATATTCCACCGGATCTTCCAGCGTCATCACGTTGCTCTTTTTGGCGTTCAGGGTGCTGAGCATGGAATAGAGAGTGGTGGTCTTGCCGCTGCCGGTGGGACCGGTGACCAGAATGATACCGTGGGGTCGCCCCATGGCCCGGCGCACCAGGGTGATGTTTTCAGGGGCAAGGCCCAGTTCATGGAGGGCCAACAACCCCCGGCTGCGGTTCAAAATGCGCAAGACCAGGTTTTCCCCATGCACGGTCGGTTGGCTGGAGACCCGAAAGTCGATGGTGGTATTGGCAAACACCCGGGTAAAATGGCCATCCTGGGGGGCGCGGGTTTCGGCAATGTCCATGCCGCTCATGACCTTGATGCGCACGGAGAGACCGGAAAAAAAGGTGCGATTCAGGATGCGCGCCTCCTGGAGCACCCCATCGATGCGGTAGCGGATCTGGGTAAAGCTGGCCATGGGGTTGATATGCATGTCCGAAGCCTCACGGCGCACCGCATCGGCCAGCAGGGCATTCACCAGCCGCACCATGGGATGATCGAAGGCTTCGGTCTGCACCGACAACCCCTCTGCATCCACCTCGCCCGTCTCCAGCTCGCGGAGAATGCCATCCACCGACAAGTCAACCCCATAAAAGCGGTCGATGGCAGAGGACAATTCGCTCTCGCTGGCCAACAGAGGGCGCACCACCACCTCTTTGGGCAACAGGGCCTGCAATTTGTCCAATACCGCCATGTTCAGCGTATTGGCCATGGCCACCGTCAACTGCTGCCCTTCTCCGCGCCACTCCAGGGGCAAAACGTTATAGCGCCGGGCAAATCCCTTGGGAATTCTCCGGATGGCCTCTTCATCCTGACGACAAACGCTCAGGTCGATGGTCTCCTGTTCCAGCGCCTCCCCCAACAGATCACGCATGGCCTCCTCTGAGATAAATCCCAGGGCGATCAGCACCTTGCCGAAGGGCTGCCCCATGCGTTTTTGTTCCGTGACGGCAATCTCCAGCTGGTGGCGGCTGATGGCCCCCTTTTCCAGCAGGATTTCACCGATGCGCCGCACCGGCTGGACCAACCCTTTATGGGCCTCCGCCTCATCGGCCCCGGCCAGTGCCTCGGCATCCGCCAAGGGGCCCTCCGGGTGGCGGAGGGTGGACCACAACCGGGTCAGCCAAGTCGGGGAGTGTCCGGCGAGCAGGGTGGCGGTGGCATAGTGGCTCTTGGGAGGTTGCAGCAGCAGATGCTCCCCGATCAGCAGGTCGGCCAAACTTTTTTCCCGCTCCTCCAACAGGCCGGCAGCAGGGGCAAAGAGCTGAGGGGCGGCCTGCAGACCCAGACGATGGGCCAGTTCATGCAGCAAAACCGGCTGTATCCGGCAATCGGTGGAGGGGGAGGGATGCTGTTGCAGGCTTGCGGCCAGTTCGGGATCACACAGGACATAGACATCCAAGGGTGTCCCCCGCCGCAACAGGCGCAGCATCGTGAGATACAAGCGGGTACGGTTGCTCTCTGCATGGATGGCGGCGGCGATCTGGGCCAGGCTCTCCGGGTGGCGGGGCATCAGGCGACTGACCAGGGTACGCCCCTGGTGAAAATAGGTGTGTCGTTGTCCGGCACCGGTCAAGCTCACCAGCAAGGCGTTGGCGGATGTCCGGGTGATGTGGCGCATCAAGGTACGGCTCAGCAGTGTGACGGACCAGAGGCCGGCAAGGGTGGCCCCGCGCTCCCGCAACCGGGTGATCCAGGGAGCCAGCAGCGCAGGCGCGGTCAGGGCGGAAAAGAGCACCCGCTCCACCTTGCCCGCCTGCAATCCCTGAAAATCGGCGCGCCGATAGGGGGTCTGTCGGAACAGACGCTCCAATCTCCGCTCGATCAGGCCACCCCGATTGCCCCAATGGAGATGGGGGATGCTCTCCGCCCGCAACTCCTCCTCCATGGTATCCACCAGAAGATAGACGGCTCCGGTCAGGGGTTGCTCATCCAGCAGACGGGCAAAGCCCTCTTCGCCTTCCGGGGAGTGGCTGAAACGGGCACCCTGGTCAAAGCGGTCTCCCAGCCAAAGATGGGTGGTGACATCCTTGTCCCGGAGAATCAGCAGGCGGGCTCCCCGCTGCAACACGGCCCGCCACGGAGCGGGCAACAGGGAGCTGCAGTGGACGACCCCGCTTAAAAGTGTGGCTTTCATGGAACGCATACCTTGCAGGCGGTTTGAAGGAACAGGGGGGGAAAAACCATCCATCCCCCGAAAAAGAGACCGGGCTTTTGATTATGCGACATTGTGCGGGGACAAGTCCAGCACACGCAAAATTTCATCCATGCTGACGCTCCCCTGCAAGACGAGACGCATGCCATCCTGGGCCAGGGTTTTGAAGCCCTTTTGTACCGCCAGGCGAAAAAAATCCCCCTTGGTGCCATGGCGGGCAATCAAATCGTCAAATTCATCATCCATGCGCACCACCTCCATCACCGTTGTGCGCCCTTTGAACCCCAGGCCAAAACAGATGTCACAGCCTACGGGGCGGTACAGGACGATCTCCCCCTGACTCTCCGGTTCCAGCATATGCCGTTCTGACAGGGTGGGTTTATCCCGGCGTTTGCAGTGCACACACAATTTGCGCACCAGCCGTTGGGCCAGAATACCACTGATATTGCCGGATAAAATTTCCGCATTGACGCCGATATCCAGCAGACGGGGAAAAGAGCCCAAGGCTGAATTGGTGTGCAGGGTGCTGAACACCTTGTGTCCGGTCATGGCCGCCCGCAGGGCCATCTGCGCGGTATCCTGGTCGCGGATTTCCCCCACCAGGATGATGTCCGGATCCTGTCGCAACATGGAACGAATCCCCTCGGCAAAGCCCAAATTGGCGGTGGGATTGACAGCCGTTTGCCGCACCATCGGCATGGGATATTCGACAGGATCCTCCAAGGTCATAATATTAACTTCTTCTGTGTTTAAAAAATGCAGCATCGAATAGAGCGTCGTCGTCTTGCCGCTACCGGTGGGGCCGGTCACCAGAACGATACCCTCGGGTCGGGCCAACATTTTGCGCAGGGTTTTTAACGTACTGTCCGCCAAGCCCAACTGTTCCAGGGGCACAAAGCCCTTGTTGCGGTCCAGGATGCGGAGAACCAGATTTTCTCCATGGGTGGTGGGCTGGGAAGCTACCCGGAAGTCGATGGTGCGCCGGGAGATGGAGAGGGAAAAACGCCCATCCTGGGGTGACCGGGTTTCGGCAATGTTCATGCCGCTTAAAATTTTGATGCGCACAACCATGCCGGAAAGATAATCCCGATGCATACTGCGCACTTCGCTGAGCACTCCATCCATCCGATAGCGGATACGCACAAAGCCGGCCTCCGGCTCAATGTGAATATCGGAGGCGCCGCGCCGCACCGCATCGGCCATCAGGGAGTCCACCAAACGCACCATGGGATGGCTGAACTCCCCGGATCCCACGGCGGTAAGGCTTTCCAGATCCACCGCACCGGTCTCCAACTCCCGCATGATCCCGTCCAGGGAGAGTTCAAAACCATAATATTTATCAATGGCACGACCAATTTCGCTCTCGCCGGCCAACAGGGTTTTGATCTGCACGCCAGGCTTGAGCCGGGCGCGGATTTTATCCTGGATGCCCACATCCAGGGTGTCGGGCATCGCCACGGTCAGGGTGGCACTGGCATCATCCCAATCCACCGGGACAAAACGGTAGCGTTCCACCAGCTTTTTGGGCACCAGATGGACCACTTCCGGATTGATCCCCACCTTGTCCAGATCAATGCTCTCTTCGTTGAGGGCAGCCCCCAACAAATCCCGCATGATGGCCTCCGGGACCAACCCCAACTTGACAAAGATGCGGCCCAGCTGCTCTTTGGTTTTTTTCTGTTCCAGCAGGGCAATTTCAAGATAATCCTGAGAAATAATGCCCCCATCCAGCAACAGCTCCCCCAGACGTCGACGGGGGGGAGGATCGGCGTTGGTCGTGCTCATGGCCGTGTTCCCTCCTGCCCACCGCTCTGCTTTTGCCACAACACCTCAACACGGTGACGCACACTCTCCACATCAAAATTGACCTGCAGTTCCGGCCTCTCTTCCACAACCGTCAGGGCCTTTTGATAGTAGGAGAGGGCCTCCGCCGGACGATGCAGATGGTCCAGGCTGGCGGCCAAATTGAGCAATATCTCAGGATTTTTTTCCTGGCTGAGGGTATTGGCATTGGCAAAGGCGCTGTAGGCCAGTGCCCACCGTTTCTGCGTGGCATAGAGGGTGCCCAGGGCAAAATGCAGATGTCGGGCATTGGGATGGCTCTGTAACAGATGTTTCAGCCGACTCTCCTCATCACTGCCATGACCACCGCCGCTCAGCCCCAGATTGGCGGCGATGGCGACGCTGTTGTTGGGATCCTCCCGCAACACCCGCTGATACCAAAAGCGCGCCGTTTCGGTATCCCCCCGGCGCATGCTGACCGAGGCCAGGCCGATCATGCCATGATGGCTGCGGGGATCCGCCTGCAGAAGGGCGCGGAAAAGACGTTCTGCCCGTTCCATATCCCCCTGGTGAAAGGCCCGGGAAGCCTGTTCCAACAGGCTGGGACGCTGCGCTGCCTCTGTCCCCCACTCCTTGGGCAGCGAGGGCAACCTGGCGGGTGGCGCGCCCGACACGGTGGAGGGGAGCGTGGTAAAGGGGGGCGACGCAGCACTGCCTTCGGCATCCTGAGGCTTGGCAGGCAATGCAACGGTTGAATGGGGCCCCTCCGGCTGCGTCGGCGTTTTGGCACCCTTTGGCTCTGCTGTCGTTTTGACAGCCTCCGTTTTTTTATGGGCAGTGGATTTGTCGGTCTGGACCGGGCCAGGCGGAGGCGTGGCGGGGGCCCCTTTGGGAAGTGCCTGAGCACTGGCCGCTTTTTCCTCGCCCGCTGTACTGCGCGGGGGAGGAGATGGGGGGGGCACCGCAGATTCGGCAACGGG
>JADGCE010000089.1 GCA_015229095.1 Magnetococcales bacterium
TGGCAGGGTCCAGGGACGGAGTCCCTGGTGGGGGTCGGGGGCGAAGCCCCCGTTGCGGGCGAAACGATGATCGAGGCCGTCTGCACAGAGTCCTCCGGCACCGGCAATTGCGTGGTGGTCGGCGCCTCTCCGGCCAGGGAGCGCGACGACAAGATACCCGCACCGGCTGGCCGCTTCTGCAAAATTTCCGCCCGAATCCGATCCATGAAGGGGCTCTCATAACCCGCCTCCAGCAGCAGCACCAACAGGGGGCCACTGGTACGATAGATCTTGCCCGGAAAAAGTGTACGTTGGTCATCGGAAAGCACCATGCCGTGCACAATGGTGCCGTCAACCAACCCGGCGGGCAACGCCTCTACCGCCAGACAACACCCTTTGGCACTGACATCACGGGTCACCCCCACCAGCGTCATGGTCCCATCCAGGCTCTGCACCTGCATGGCACAGCGCACCGCCACCCGCTCCACCTGCCGACGGTCACCCGTCTCTCCCAGAAAGGGCGCGGCCTGCTCCCCCTCACCCGCACGGCGTTGGGCCGCCTTCTGCTTCAAAAAGCGGGTCACGGCCACCTTGGAGCGACGATCCACCGACGGGGGCAGGGAGATCCGATCAAAAATGCCGTGCAGTTGTTCCAGGATGTGGTCGGCCTGCTCCAGCAGGGTGGGGAGGGTGGCATGGGCCGGGATCTCCTCCATGTGGCCCGCATGCCATTGGCTTAACCCCTCCAGGGTGACCAGAATCCCCTCCACCGCCAGCAGGGCCTGATCCACAGCGGGTTGCTGTTCCCGGATCATCTGCAGCAACTCCATCGGGGGAATCGGTTTTTTGAGCAGATCCCACTCCCAGAGGCTCATATCCAGCACCACCCGTTTGGCCTGGGCACAGCGGGCAAGAATTTTTTCCGCCAGCACCGTCTCCGGGGACTCCTGGGGAGCCGGCGTGGCTGCAGGGGAGGGGGGAAGCGGGGCGGTGGTGGGTGCGGGTGGGGATGGCACCTCGGCAGCCGGCACCTCGGTAGCCGGCACCTCGGTGGCAGGCGCCCCGGTGGCGGGCGGTTCCGACCCGTCGGGGCTGCTCTCCGCCGAGGGGGATGCCGGCACGGCGGGCTCGGATGACGGGGGCTCTGGCGGCCAAGCGAGCAGGGGAGAGCGGGGTTGCACCTCCACCAGGGCGGCGGTCAAACCGACGCTGTCGCGTTTGTCTTCCAGAAAATCCAGGGCATTTTTCAGAAAATACCGCAACATGATGGCCTGTTTTTCCAGTTCCCGCGCCAGTTCCATGCCCGCAGTGCCCAGCAGGCAATCTTTCATGTCCAGGGTATGGATGCGCGCCCGCAGGGCCTCCACCTGCAGGGAGACTGTGCGGAAAAAGAGCCGGTTTTCTTCCAGAAAATCAAATTTTTTCTGCTCATTTTTCCGGACGGGGAGGGAAAAAGCGCGGAACTCCTCATCCTTGCTGGCGATATCCTGCACCAGCAGCAGGGCGTGATCCAGCAGATTCAGGGCATTGGTGGTGATGCGATCCACCATGCTCAGTTGATAAATGGCGGTATCCAACCGTTTATAGATGGCCGCCATGCGGCTTTCCAGCGTCTGGACGTAGACGATCAGACTGAAGGCTTGATTTTTCGTGCTGTTGCGCCGGATCAGGTCGATGATCGCCCCCAAACCGGTTGTGCTCCCCTCTGTTCCTGAGAGTGGGGGCTCGCTGCCGGTATCCCACAATTCCAGCAAACAGCGCTCGATGATTTCCAAATCCTCTTTGATTTCAGAGAGGCCCAGGGCAGCTTCGATGCGACTGCGGTTTTGCAGGGGAGCCAGGGCGGCATGGATGGGGCTCAAATATTCCCGGCGAATGCGCGTCAAGGTGAAGATCAGGGTATCCTGCCCCTCCACCAGATCCTTGGTCAGCGCATAGGCCCTGGTCAACCGGAAGACCCATTTTTCGATCCGCCGTTCCAACTGCAGCTCCGGCATATCACGGCGCAGATAGATCCCGGCGAGCTCCTCGATACCCGACTGTTCGACAATGGTCTGCACCATCTGTTCGCTGATTTGAATCCCCTGAAACTGGGAGAGCCCCAACAGCTCCACCAACCCCCGTTCCATCTGCGCATATTCCGTTTGCAATTCGGGGATGCGCAACGAGACGGCCAGCAGCGTGCCGTTGGGTATCCGGGCCAGGGTGGCCGCCATGGGTTGCAACAGGGTCTCCTGGATGACAAACAGGCGGGCCCGCAAAAAGTGCCGCAAACTGGGGATGAATGCCTGCAACTGCTCGATATGGTTCCGGGATTGCTGTTGTGACAAAAGCAGGGCACGGATCTGGTTGATGCGGGTCAGCGGAAAGGTGGGGTTGGGGGGCACGACAGGTTTCCAGAAAAGCCAATAGCACCCGCTGCGCAGCATCCGCACCACCTGGGCAAGGCCGCTTTTGACCCATAACCCGCGCAGGGCAGAGTCTGCCTCCGGTTGCGGGGGAGCCGGTGGGGGAAACGGTCCATAGCGCCGCTTGGCCTCTTCAAAGGCCTGCTCATTCTGCTTCATCCGGGTATGGATTTTGGTAAACAGGTCATCAAAATGGTCGACGCCGATCCGCACGGGCTCCAACAGACCCGGAAAGATGGCATTCAAGAGTTGGGGGGCATAGGTTTTGGGATCCCGTCCGCAGCGGCTGACGGCGACCTGCCGGGCATTGTACCCCTCAACATATTCGATCCGGCTCCCCTTGAAGAGGCCCAAAAACCAAAAACGGCTTTTCTCCCACCAGTCCCGATGTTCGGGATCCTTGACCCTCGGCTCCACCTGCTCCAAAAAAACGTTGTAGCGGTCGTGGAACAGATGATCCTTGGGGGTGGGGAGTCTGGGCAGCAGGGCCAAAACATCCGAGCGCACCAGAAAGCGGTGCAGGGCGCGCACATAGCCCTCTTCCCACGCGGTGAACCGCTGAATATTTTCATCGAGAAAATGGCGATCCCGCCGCCCCCAGCGGGCCACCATGGCCGTGTAGAGGATGGGGTCGGACAGATCCATGAAAACAGCCAAAAAGAGGATGAAAAAGAGAAAAATGCCCCCCAGGAACACCCCGTACCGACCCAGCATGATCTCCTTCAACTCCGCGAGGGTGCGCCGTTCGGCCATGGGAATGCTGCCCTGTTTCAACCGCTCCAGGGCATCCAGTCGGGGAATGCCGATCTGCACGTCAATGGTATAGGTGTTGTTGGCCGGGGTGCCGATTTTATCCACCTCCCGCAGCAGGGCGATATGGCCCTCCGCCAGTTGGTTGATGGCCTGGGCCGCCTCGGCAAAGGCGCGCTTGTTCTCCTCCAGGTGGCCGACAACGATCTGCACCCCCGCATTGACATGATAGGGTTCCAGTTTGAACAGGGTGACCAGCTCCTCCAGGGAATACTCCCCCAGGGTCATCCGGCGGGAGAGGGCGGCCATTTCGCTCTGCGCGGCGGCCTCGCTGTGCCGAAAGGCCTCGTCATAACGGGCGAGAATCTGCTGCATCTTGTCCGCCATACTGCGTTGCAGATCCAGCGGGGCCCGTTTCAGCATGAGATCGATCTGGCCCACCAGGGGGGTGCTTTTGTAGACCTTGGCCACATCGTTTTTGCCGGGGATATAGCCACCCTCAATGATAAACTTTTTGGCCCAATAACGGGGGCCGGCGCTGGCCACCCCGCTGGAGGCCGCTCCGGCCATTTCATCCTCTGGAATTTTTTGCAGTTGCAGGAGGGCTGCCGCCACCTTTTTGTGCAAGGCGGCATGGAGATCCCGCAGCGAGGCCGGGTTGTCGCTGTTGGGTTGGCCGGCCTCTCCCAGGGCATTGCCGACCTGTTGCTCGATGTGCCGCCATTGATGGGCCAAATCTTCTGTTTTCGTGACCAGCAGGACGATGCCGTCATAGTTGGTCCAGATGGAGATCATGGTCAGAAAGGCGGCGATGACCACCCAGCGGGGGTGGTGTCGCCAAGCCTGATACACGCCTCGCAAAATCTGGCCGGCCTCGGCGGTTCCCAGAAACAGACGGCTCTTGTAGTCGAGAATCACGGAGGAGAGGGCAAAACCGACCCCCAGGGAAAAGGCGATCCGGGCCGACTCGTGGGCGCTGCCCGACAAACCCGCGCCGAACCAGGCGATAAATTCCGGCAATTGCACCAGATCCGCCACCCCCTTGGCGGTGGTCAGGGTCGAACCGACAAAGAGCAGCAATCCCACCAGCAATTTGCCCAGAGAGCCGACCTTGCCCAGACTTTCCAGCCATTTTTGCCGCAGGCTGGTCACGGAGCGGTCACTGCTCCAGATGTGTCGATAGGAGCGGGAGACGGTGATGGGGCGGGGCAGGTTGTCGGAGAGGGTCTGCTGGGTGGCGACAAAGGCATTCTGCAGGGCCGTCCGGCTGATGCGATAGAAGAGACCGGCCAGACCATAGAAGGGATTTTCCTCCAGCATGGCCTCCTTGCCCCGCTGCAGACCCGTGCGAAACTCGTGCAGCTGCCGGGTAACCGACCGGGCGCCGCGACGGCTGCTCTCCGTGCCCTGGGCCTCTTCCAGGAGGGCCGCCCGCAGTTTGTCCACCGCCTTTTGGGCGGCGGCCACCTCCTCCGGGTCGGCATAGAGCTCCAGCGGCTTTTTGCCGCCCCACTCCTCCCGGCCTCCCTGTCCCGGTCGGGGAAGGAGCTGCAGGGGCGTCCCCGGGGCAACCCCCGGCGCAAAACAGCGTTCCACCAGGGAACCGTAGCGGATGAAGAGCGGGTTGTCCCGCCGTATGGTAGAGGATTCGGTCATCCCTTGCTCTTTAAGTCGATGAAAAAAACGGTGGCAAGCCGATGCTACAAGGCAAAAATCACGCCACAACCCCACACAACGCCCCCCCGGCCACGGCTTGACTGACCGGCACCGCTCCCCCTTACGGATCGGCCTGTCCGTTGGCCTGAAATTCCAGGAGCACCCCCTGGATGGCGATCTGACTGCCCTGCACCAGGGGTTTTTGGGTAATCAACTTGCGATTATCCAACAGCACCCCCGGTTCGGAAGGAGAGATGGAATAGCCCGCCCCCCGATGGTGGATCACGGCGGCCACCGCCGGGGCATTGGCGGCGGTCAAACGGACATCGGCATAGGTGGCCGAACCGATGAGGGTGGCCTCTGCGGTCAGGAGATAACGGTTGCTGGCCAGGGAGCCCGCTTTCACCAGCAACGCGCCGGGATTGGCAATGGGGTGGGGCACCGGGTTGTACACCATGGTGGCCCCCTCCCCCGGAATCTCCCACTCCATGGTGGAACGCAAGAAGGTATCGGAATCCTGACCGCTTTTGGGGGCGGCGGCGATGGCCATGGCCAAGGCATCATCCTCGACAAACAGCAGCGTGTGCTTGCCGACCAGCACCGTATCGCCATCGCGCAACGTCTGCTCCGTCACCCGCACCCCGTTGATGAAGGTGCCATTGCTGCTGTTCAAATCCCGCAGGAGAAAGGTGCCCCCCACCCGGACAATCTCCGCATGACGACGGGAAACGGCCAGATTTTCGATGGGAATATCATTGTTGGGGGTGCGCCCGATGCTGCTGGTCTCCTTCTGCAAGGTGACCTGTTGGCGCACCAAATCCTTGAATTTGACAATAACCTTTGCCATGGCTTGCTGACTCCCCTGTTGGAATAGGGCACCAAGGAGGGATCTCCCATCCTCCGCGTGATCTGTTGACTATAGCAGAACGGCAGGCTGTGGGAAAAGAGATGTATTGATATTCAGATGCAAGAGGTCTGATCTGCGGGGGATGCCGACCAAAGATACCCTTGCCACGGCGGCGCAAACCCCTTAACCTGCATCAAAGATTGTTGCAACACGGGAGAGGGGAAAACGTCCATGGAGAGCCCCACGGAAAAACCAAAAATTTTGATTGTGGATGACATGCCCGCCAATCTGAGGGTGCTGAATGCCATCCTGATGGAGAGTTGCACGCTTTTCGTCACCAGCAACAGCCTCAAGGCCCTGGAGAAGGCACGCACCCATCGCCCCGATTTGATCCTGTTGGACATCATGATGCCGGAGATGGATGGTTATGCGGTGTGTCAACAACTCAAGGAAGAGGCGGAGACCCGTGACATTCCCATCATGTTTATCACGGCGATGACGGGGGAGGAGGACGAAATCCGGGGATTTGAGGTCGGCGCGGTGGATTATATTTCCAAGCCGTTCAAACCGACCGTTGTCCTGGCCAGGGTCAAAACCCACCTGGCCCTGCGCGCCATGCAGAAGGCCTTGCAGGAGCAGAATGCCGCCCTGCTGGAGGCGGACCGGTTGAAAGCGGATGTGGAGCGCATCATGCGCCACGATCTGAAAGCGCCGATTACCAGCATGGTCGGTTGTGCCGACCTGATCTTGACCGCATCGACCTGGTCACTGCCACCGGATCTGCGCAGGTTTGTGCAGATGATCCATGACGCCGGACGTAACGCCCTGCACATGGTCAGCCTCTCCCTGGATCTGTACAAGATGGAGCAGGGTCGCTATCCGTTGGAACCCACCCTCGTCGATCTTGTCCCCCTCCTGACCCGGTTGATTCAGGAAAACGTCACCGAGATCCGCAACAAGGAGATGGCCATCCACACCCGGTTGGAGGGGCAACCGCTGGCAGAAGGGGAGCGTTTTGTCGTGTTTGGAGAGGAAATTTTGTGTTATTCGCTCTTTTCCAACCTGTTCAAAAACGCCCTGGAGGCCGCGCCTGCCCATACCCCCCTCCTCCTCTCCCTGGAACGCCAGCAGGGCGAAGCCCGCATTGCCATCCACAACGCGGGGGCGGTGCCGGCTGAGATTCAGCACCGTTTTTTTGAAAAATATGTCACATCCGGAAAGAGAGCCGGCACCGGGTTGGGTACCTATTCGGCCCGTCTGATGACGGAGGTGCAAAAAGGGCGCATCGGCATGGAAAGTTCGGAAGAGCACGGCACCACCGTGACCGTCCACCTGCCCCTCCTGCCCGATCTGTAAAAAGCCATGGAAAGCCCGCCGCGCCGTCGGCGCAACACCTTGTCTGTCCAGTTGTTTTTATGGTTTTTATCGATCGCCTCACTGCCCATGGCCATCGCCAGTTGGCTCCACTACGGGCACGACCTGAGCCATGTTCTGGAAGATGCCGAACACAACCTGAACAGGCTGATCATTCTTAAAGAGCGTGTTCTGCAAGATTTTTTTCAGGATATTGCCCGTCATCTGCAGTTGCAATCCGCTGCAACCTCGAACATGAATCTCCTCAAAACGCTGCAAGCGGCACAGGCGGAGGCGGCTCTCACCACCGCCGAATTTGTCAACAGCCCGCGTTGGGCGGCAATCACCGGTGCCGGTGCGTCTGATTTGCGCGCTCTGCAACAGCAATTTGATTTTCAGAACATTTTTTTGCTGGATCGGGAGGGCGCCCTGCTCTTCTCAACCCGGGAGAGTGGGGCATGGGGCATGAATCTGTTGACCCCCCCCCTCTCTGCCAGCCATTTTGGCCAGGCCGCCCGCCGGGCGTTGCAGAGCAGGCAGACGGTTTTTTCGGATCTGGGCCTCTTTCCCCTGATCGACGCGCAACCGACGGCCTTCATGGTGCGCGCCATTCAGGATCCGCAGGGCGCCGTGCTGGGTTTGATCGCCATCCAGATCAATCTGCAAAAACCCCAGGAGATTCTTTTGCACAGTGCCGGCCTGGGCAAGAGCGGTGAGACCTATATTGTCGGCCTCAACGACTGGAAAATGCGCTCTGCCTCCCGTTTTCTGGGGCCCTCTGTCATTCTGCAAAAGGAGATCAATCCGGCGGTCATCCAGACCTGGGCCTCCGCCAGAGCCCGCCCGACAACATCCGCAGAAGCGGGGGAATCCGACCGCTCTGTGGTACGCAAGGTGCAGAATACGTATAAAAATTATCGCGGCGTTCCGGTGGTGGGCCGTTATGCCAGCGTGCGGGCCCTGGAACAGTATGAGGTTTACTGGATACTGGTTGCCGAGATCGACAGCGATGAGGTGTATGCACCCGTACAAACACTGCGTCAGGATGCGGTGTTGGCCTTTGCGGCCACCGTGCTGCTGGTTGCCCTGATGGCCTGGGTGGCCAGCCGGCATTTGCTGCGCCCCATTCGTCGCCTGACAGAGGCGGCCAATCAAATCGGCCATGGCAATTTCAGCACTCCCATCCAGGTGGAAGCGGAGCATGAGATCGGCGACCTGGCCCGCTCCTTTATCCGCATGACCGAGCATTTGCAGCAGATGCGCGCCCGCTCGGAGAGCGACACCAACCGCTTGAAAGAGAGCCAGGAGCGCCAGGAACTGGCGTTGAAGGGGGGAGAACTGGGATTTTGGGATGTGGATCTGGAGACGGGACAGACGGTGGTCAATGATCGTTATCGGGAAATTTGCGGTTTTTCCCAGCAGGAGCCCCTTCCCATCGATCGCAACGGCTGGTTGCAGAGCATCCACCCGGAGGATCGGGAACGGGTGCAACAGGTGGGGCGTGCCTACAGGGAGGGCAAGCTGGCCGCCTACGAGGTGGAATATCGCATTCAGCACCGGGATGGCACCCTGAGATGGGTGGTTTCCCGGGGTGCCCTGGCCACCCGTCAGGACCAGGCCCGCTCCCGCAGGATGGTGGGCACCCTGCTCGACATCACGGAACGCAAGGCCTCTGAGATCGCCGTGCAGAGAGCCAAGGAGGCGGCAGAGGTGGCCACCCAGGCCAAAAGTGTCTTTCTGGCCAACATGAGCCATGAAATCCGCACGCCCATGAATGCCATTATCGGTTTGACGGATCTGGCCCTGCAAACCCCTCTCCCACCGAAATCCAGGGATTATCTGGTCAAATCGTTGCATGCCTCCCGTTCTCTTCTGCGCATCATCAACGATATTCTGGATTTTTCCAAGATTGAGGCGGGCAGGATCACACTGGAGTCCACCGATTTTGAGTTGGATGATCTGTTTGACACTCTGGCCGACCTGTTTCGGACGACCACCCTCGAAAAAGGCCTGGAGTTGGCCCTGGGGGTGGAACCGGGCTGTCCCACCGCCCTGCACGGCGATCCCCTGCGTCTGGAACAGGTTTTGATGAACCTGGTCAGCAATGCCCTGAAATTTACCGAGCAGGGAACGGTCCAGGTCCGGGTCACCCAGGCCGCTGCCGGGAGGGTGGCGGCCACCCCCTCCGCAACCACCGCATCCGTTCTCCTCTCTTTTACGGTGCAGGACAGCGGCATCGGTCTCTCCCACGCCCAGATGGACGGGCTGTTCACCCCGTTTGTGCAGGCGGACTCCTCGACCACCCGCCAGTATGGGGGCACCGGGCTGGGGCTCTCCATTTGCAAGCGGCTGGTGGAGTTGATGGGGGGACAGCTGTGGGTCGAGAGTGAACCGGGACAGGGCTCCCTGTTCGGCTTTACCGCCCTGCTGGCACGTGCATCGGAGTCGGCACAGCCGCCCCCCACCCTGCCCGATCGCCTCAGGGATGCACCGGTCTTGCTGGTGGATGGTCAGCCGGCCAGCCGGGAGATCCTGGCAACCGCCCTGCGTTCATGGGGAGTCCGACCTGTTGTGGTGGAGTCCACAGCCGAAGCCCTGGCCGAGGTGGAACGGGGGATGGGGACAGAGACTCCCTATCCCCTGATCGTACTGGAACATCGTCTGCCGACGATGGATGGCATGGCCGCTGCGGCTCAGATGGTGCGTGGCGCCGCCGGTCGGGAGCCCCATGGCCCGGCGGCGACCATGCTCCTGTTGTCCGCCACCTTCCTGAGCGAAACACAAACCCTGCAAGCCAGGCAGGCCGGCATCGGGGCACTGCTCACCAAACCGGTGACCCGTTCCCGTTTGCGGGAGGGGATCCTGGAGGCGTTGGGTGTGGCAACGGGGCGTTCCCGGCATTCCGGGGAGGATGAAAAGGATCCTCACACCCTGATCGAACGGATCGGCGGTGCCCGTGTCCTGCTGGTGGAGGACCATCCCGTCAACCAGCAGGTGGCGCGGGAACTGCTGGAGCAGGTGGGGTTGTGGGTCACGGTGGCCGACAACGGCCTGGAGGCAACCCGGATGGTGGGGGAATCCTCCTTCGATCTGGTCTTTATGGATATACAGATGCCCGTGATGGACGGTTATACGGCGGTTCGGCAGATACGGGAAGATCCCCGTTTTGCCAACCTGCCCATCATCGCCATGACGGCCCATGCCATGGATGGGGATCGGCAAAAATCCCTCAGCCTGGGGATGAACGATCATCTGACCAAACCCATTGACCGCAGCCAACTGCATGCCACCCTGTTGCGTTGGATCACTACCGCTGACCGGCCCAAACCGCCCTCGATCCCGCTGCCGGAAGGACAAGAAGAGCGGGCAAAGCCAGAGCAGCCCTTCCCCCGGGAGCTGCCGGGCATCGATCTGGCCGCCGGTCTGGAGCGGGTGGGGGGCAATCGGCACCTGTTTCGCTCCCTCCTGCTGGAAGCCGGGCAGGATTTTGCCACCTTTGCCGACAGGATCCGACCCGCCCTGCGGGGAAAACGGCAGGATGATTGGCTGACGGCCAAAAATCTGGCCCATGGGCTCAAGGGGGTGGCGGGCAATCTGTCGGCGTTGGCATTGGAGGAGGCGGCGGCGGCGTTGGAGCGGGGGATCGCCGCCCGGCAGACCGAACGGTGGCCTGCTCTGCTGGAGCAGGTGGAGCACGCTCTGGCACCTCTCCTGGAGGGTATCCGTTCCATGGAGGCGACAAGCGAACCGGAGGAGGCTGCCACACCGGGGGTGGCCGTCGGGCCGACGCAGGCCCGCGCCCTGTTGCAGGAGTTGGCCACCCTCATCCATGCGGGCAACACCGAGGCGGAGCTCTGTTTTGCCCGTCTCAAACCCAGTCTGTCGGGGAGCAGCATCGCTCCGACGGTGGCCTGGTTGCAGGCGGCCCTGGAGGGCTTTGATTTTGAGGCCGCCCAGATGGCCCTGGAGGCCCTGCTGCCCCTTTGGGAGGCGGAGCAGAAATCACACGATGGATCTTTCCGGCGCATTTGAAAGGATCGTCGTAGCTGCCATCCGTTCCAGGCATCTCCGGGAACAGTCGTACAGGGCAGCACCCGCTCAGCTTGCTCCGCCCGCTGGCGCATCCCCCCGCAACACGGCCAGCACCTCCTGGCCATAGGCCT
>JADGCE010000090.1 GCA_015229095.1 Magnetococcales bacterium
AATTTTCTTTTTACTCTGCGACTGGCCCTCATTAAATACCAAATATTGAAAAAACGTTCACTGATTTGGTAGGAAGCGCGTTTTCTTTTGGGATGGGGCACCTCTTCAATAATCCCATTATCCAGCAAACGGCTTAATTGAGCCGATACTTTATTGATCTGCATGTTGAGTTCACTGGCAATGCCACGGGCCATGATCGGATCCCAATGCAAGGCAATGGCTCCGACCACCTGCTGGGACAGGCTCGGCAGCTCTTCAAAGCGCGCTTTGTATAACGGTGTGACCATATCCAGCAATCCTTCCAGGTCGCTTCTGACATCCCCTTCCAGACCACGGGAGAGAACCTTGAACAACAAGACAATGGTGCGCGGGTTTCCCCCCGTCAGGGTATGCAAAGCGTTGATACGTGCCGGTTCCGTCTCGATCAGTCTGGCCACCTGGGTGGATCGTTCAAATTGGGCAAGATTTTTCAAGATGTCATAGGTTTCTTCCCGCGTCAGTTTTTTGAGTTCATGAATACGGAAAAAATCGTAAAAAGCGGCCTCATAGGTATAAGTGGCCTCCATGGCCCGATGGCTGGCACCGATGACAAGCAATCGGGACTCGGATTGCAAAATTTCGCGAATACTCCAATGATGTTCCTTGAGTCGATCAAAAATAAAATCTATATTATCAACAAGAAGAACCAATCTTTTCTGTATGCGGTGTGCAGTATCAATAAGTATTCTTAATATGGCATCTCCTGTACAATGATCTGTTTTTCTCTTTTCAATCAAGTCATCGAGATGATCGGCTTCCCTCTTGTTTCCTGTCTTTTCCAAGATATCACAGAGAGAGTCCAGGCAGTTGAACCAAAAATCTCTGGGAGTGGCGACATTGTATTGCTCCTCTGGAAAAGTCAGAGGCAGCCATTCTGCATTCAACAGGGGGTCATCCTGTACGGCGATTGCCACACGTCTCAGGAGGGTTGTTTTACCCATGCCGCGCAATCCCAGTATCAGGTGATGCTGTGGCGCAGCCCCATTTTTCTCTTTTTTTATCTCCTCAACAATCCGGTCCAAAACAGTGATGCGGGCAACAAAAGATTGCCTCAGCTCCGCATCGCTGGACAATGAGGGATTGTAAACGGCAACACCATGCAACCCCTCGCTCATGTCGCAACCCTGCGTTTCCAATATTCTTGCAACAAAACCATACGAAAACGGTATCTGCCATCCACAACCGTTATGTAGCCATCACTTTCCAGCACATCCAGCACATAGTTTAACTGTTCATCTTTTGCATCCGGATCGGCCACTCGCTGACTCAACACCTGCGCCAAGCTCTCTTTTGTTGATCCGGTTGGGTCTTGGCAGAGTGCATTCAATAACAGAATGGCCCAACCATCCTGTGGTGACCCCAATTCATCGGCCAACCTCTGCCGCCAGTAATCAAAATAATTTTTATGCGCCGGACTCATCAGCTCTTCAAAAGCATTGTCCACATCCTTCTTTTCAATCGTATTTCTTTGACCCTGCAAATTGTCTTTGATTGTTCTGAACATGACCTGCAGATAGTATGGGGCGGGCCATCCTACTCGTTTGATGATATATAAACAAACTTCTTGTGTTATGATGCAGTTATTGCTGGATGCCAGTTTTTCGAGCAACCCCTGGGCGACATCTTCTGTAAAAGCCCCGATCGGATAGAGTGACAGATCATTGATCGTATCGCCCATGCGGAATCTTTTGGCGACGGTATCCAATCCAATGGAGCCGGCCAATATCCATTTGACATGACGGGTGTGCTGTTGCCGGAGGTCACGAAACCAGTTCAAAAAGGAGCGCGCACGACCCACATCATTGTTTTTCAACATTTCCAGCACAAAAATGGGCAACTCATCCACGCAGATCAAAACAGAATGGTCACATTTTTTTAGCAGACGATCCAGTGCCTCACCCTCTGCACGCCACGGTTCCCGCTCAGCCTCGTGGAGGTCAACAGCGACCGATCCCACTTTTACACTTTTAACGCGAGAGAATATATCTTTTAACCCGCCCGCCGTTTTGCTGATTGCAGTGTGTGCGCTCAAAGCCTCCACGATTTTCTTGATGCAATCAGATTCCGCATTGCAACCTGCAAAGCTGCAGACCACAACAGAGACCTTGTGCGCCTCTCCGGTATCCCGCAAGCGTTTCAAAAGAGAAGTTTTTCCTATTCTGCGTGGTGCGAGCATCAAGACGTGATCGTTGGCCAGGCGCTCCCAAAGCTGCCCCATCTCCCTCTCACGACCGTAAAAATTCTCGCCCTCGACCGGGTTTCCTACTGTGATCCGCATGGTGCACCCCCTAAAAAAGAAAACAAAAACGTTTTACAACGTTTTTGTTTTCTTGTCAAGTCATCTTTCTCGTCATGCACGAAATCCGACCTGCAGAGAGAGTCTTGTTCAGGATTGCATCGATGGGTGTTTTTAAAAATGTATTGTGAATTTATACTGTTTTTACCAAGAAAACCGCGCCGGGACACGTCGCGCTGCAAGGCCTTGACCATCGTTTCGGCCAGTGGGGGCTTTGCCCCCAGCCCCACCAGGGGCTCTGCCCCTGGACCCCGCCAGGGGGATAATCCCCCTGGCCCCCTGGTAAAATTATTAAAGGAGAAAAAAGCGCAGCTCCAGACCACCAGCAGACATTGACCTGGAAATTTTTTTTGCTAGAATGGCTTGGCATTCTGTATGAGGGGCATGAGCGGGCGTCGTCTAATGGCAGGGCCCAAGCTTCCCAAGCTTGAGGCGGGGGTTCGATTCCCCTCGCCCGCTCCATCTTCCGCTGCGTCTCCGCTCTATCCGCTGCCCGCACGCCCGCTGACCACCCGGGGCTGACGACTATAATCCAACCGCAGTTCCACCCCCTGCAACCCGGCCGCCTCAAACAGCGCCATCACCGCCTCTTCCTGGTTGACCCCGATCTCCACCGCCAACAGCCCCCCCTCTGCCAGAAAGGGGCGCGCCTCGCTGGGAATGCGCCGCAGGGCCGCCAACCCATCCGCACCCCCATCCAGGGCCTGCCGAGGCTCCCACCGGTGGATCTCCGGCTCCAGTTGTTCCCATTCCGAGGTTCTGACATAGGGTGGATTGCTGAGGATGGCGTGAAAGCGATCGTTGGGCGAGGCAAGTTGCAGGGGTTGCAGCAGATCCCCCTGCACCAGGGTCATGCGCTCCCGGCACCCCAGCTTGCGGCCGTTCTCTTCGGCCACCGCCAGGGCAGCCGCCGAGATATCCACGCCGACCCCGGTGGCTTCCGGGTAGGCCAGCAGTGCGGCACAAAGCAGCGCGCCACTGCCCACCCCCAGCTCCAGCAGGGTCAGGGGGGAGTCCTGCTGCGCCGGGGGAAAGTGGGCCAACAGGGTTTCCAGCAGCAGTTCCGTCTCCGGGCGGGGGATCAGGACGGCTGGGGTGACAACAAACTCATGTTTCCAGAAACCGCGCCGACCGAGAATATAGGCCACCGGCTCCCGTCGGGCGCGCCGCTGCAGATGGCTCTTGAAGCGGGCCAGCTCCTCTCCGGCCACGGGCCTTTTCGGGTCCAGGAAGAGTGCCAACCGCTCGACACCCAGGGCATCTGCCAGCAGCAGATCCCCATCCAGGCGGGGGCTCTCGACGCCCCGCTGCTGCAGCCAGGGCAGAGCCCAGGCTTGCAGACTCTGCACGGTCCACACAATTAATCCTCCCGGCTCCCCTGGGAAGACAAGGCCGCCACCTGGGTGCTTTCGTTGTGCAGCATGGCCAGCATCCGCCCGGTTTGCAAACGGAAATCGTTGGCATATTTGGCGGCGACGGGACCGGCCATCACCTGCTGCACGGAGAGGGGGTTGACCGGGGCCTCGTTGACCCGCACTTCATAGTGCAGATGAGGGCCCGTACTCGCCCCCGTGCTGCCCACCCGGCCCAACACCTCCCCCTGCTTGACGGTGGAACCCACCCGCAAGCCCCGGGTAAAACTGCTCAGGTGGGCATAAGCGGTGCTGTAGGTGTCGTTGTGACGCACGGTGATAAACTGGCCATAATCCCCCTTGTTGCCGACAAAGGTAACCTTGCCTGCCCCGGCGGCCCGCACCGGCGTTCCCTCAGGAGCGGCATAATCCACCCCTTTGTGGGCACGGGTATAGCCGTAGATGGGGTGCTGGCGATGGCTGGTGAAGAGGGAGGTGATGCGGGTAAAATCCACCGGCGCGCGGATGAGCATTTTGCGAATGCTTTGCCCCTGGGCATCAAAATAACCGGCGACACCCGTGGGATCCACATAACGCACCACTTGCAGGGTACGGCCCTGGTTGACAAACTCGGCCGCCACAATCTCCCCCTCACCCTCGCGATGGCCGCGATAATATTTGGCCTCGAAGAGCACCCGGAAATGATCTCCGGCGCGAATATCCCGGGCAAAGTCGATATCCCACTCAAACAGGTTGGCCAGGCGACCGACCATGGCATGGGAGAGGCCCGCCTGTTTGCCCGCCAGGAAGAGGGAGCCCTCCTCGTTGATGCTGCCTGAGACCTGTTTCAACTGGGTCTCAAACTGTTTCTTTTGCAGGTGGGGCTGAAAGGCGCCCCCCTCCCCCGACCGCACGACCCAGAGCAGGGTTTCGGGGTTGATATCATAGGCGACGCCCAGCAACTGCCCCTCTTTGTCCAGGGCAAGGCGGATCTCCTGACCCGGTTTCATCAGGCGCGCCAGGTTGAAGAGGGAGCGGGAGGCGGCGGCCACCTGCAGGGAGGTTGCCTGATTGATGCCGTGGCGGGCCAGCAGGGTGGTCAGGAGATCCCCGGATTGCACGGTATCCCGCACCTGCCGATCGGCCCCCGTGAAGAGATCTCCTGCCGGCAGGGGCGCCGGCATCGGTGTCGGCACCGGCACCGGAAGCGTCATGGCGGTGGTTGCGGGGGAGACCGGCAAAGGATCATAGGTGCGTGCGGCCATCGGCACCCGGAGAATTTCCGTGCGAAAACCGCCCCCCTCCCAGCGGAAAAGGTGCAGGGTACGCCCGGCGTCCATGGGATAGTAGAGGGAGGAGAGATGATCCTGGGAGTCAAAGGTCAACTTGAGGAGTTTGCCCTCCTGGAACGGGCGGTTCAGGGAGCCGACCCGATGCTGTTTGGCCACCGTATTGCCGTGGCGCACCGCCTCCTGGGCTGTGTTGCGGGCCACCCCGTGCCGCTGCAGAATGCGAAACAGGGTGTCGCCCTCCTGCACCTGTTCGATCATCGCCCGGGTGACGGCCATATCCATCTGCAGGATGGCCCTCTCTTCTCCCGACGCTTTGGGCAACGAGGCCAGCAGGGCGGCCCCGGGAACCCCGCGTTCCGCCGTTGCACGCTCACGGTTTTCCTCGCCACGCAACAGCCAGGTCAGATAGTCCGAGGCTCCGGCGCGGGGGGAGCGCGTACTGGCGTCCAACCGTTGCTGTGCCACCAGCACCGTACCGGCGACGACCGCCAGCAGCGCAAAGACAAACCGCCGTCTGGGATAGCGACCGACCGGAGCGACGGGACGCAAGGAGAGAGGGGCCAGCGAGACGCGCCCGCTGTGGGAGAAAAGGGAGCGGGTTTTTTTCGGAAAAAGAGGCATGATCTTCGTTCACTTATAGCAAGTCAGCGGATGGACAAAACCCCACGCAAAACACCTTGCGCGTGGGCGACCTGCCTGGATGGGATCGATTAACGCAGCCAAGCAGGCGACAGGAGAAGCAAGATTCACTCCGTTTTTGCAATTAACGAAATCTTTTTTCAGAGGGAAGAGCCGATGCGACCACTCAACCGACCGGCTTTTTTATTACACAAACGGAGGATTGTCAATAGACTTTTGTGCAATCCACTCCTGCAAATCCCGAATGGCCCGTTGACTGACGAGGGCTTTGCGATCGGCCTTGCGTCCTGTTGTTCCGGCGGCCTGTTCCAGGGGCGGAAAGAGGCCAAAATTGACATTCATGGGTTGGAACGTCGGTCCCATGGCGCCTGCGGTGATATGCGTCAAAAGTGCGCCATGGGCGGTGCTGGGAGGGGGTGGGGCGGAGAGGGTGCCGCTCTGCAGCCATTCGGCGATAAAAAGACCCGCCAGCAACCCGGTGGCCGCCGACTCCACATAACCCTCCACACCGGTCATCTGCCCGGCAAAGAAAAGGTTGGGACGCTGCCGCAGGCGCAAATGGCCATCCAGCAGGCGCGGGCTGTCGATAAAAAGGTTGCGGTGAATCGCCCCCAGACGCATAAACTCGGCCTGTTCCAGGCCGGGAATGGTGCGAAAAATCCGCTGCTGGGCAGGCCAGGTCAGTTTGGTTTGAAAACCCACCATGTTCCACAGGGTGCCCAACTGGTTGTCCTGGCGCAGTTGCACCACCGCATGGGCCATTTTGCCCCCCTGGTGGGGATTGAAAAGGCCCACCGGCTTCATGGGGCCAAAGCGCAGGGTCTCCCGCCCCCGTCCTGCCATCACCTCGATGGGAAGACATCCTTCAAAGTAGATCTCCTGTTCAAACGCCTTGAATGGCCGCTGCTCGCCGCACAACAGGGCATCGACAAACCCTTCATACTGCGCCCGATCCAGGGGGCAGTTGATATAGTCATCGCCCCCCTTGTCATAGCGGGATTGTTTCCATGCTTTGGAAAAATCGATGGATTCCAGGGAGACAATGGGGGCGATGGCATCAAAAAAGGCCAGTTGCGGCCCCAGCAACCCGGCCAGCCAGGCCGCCAGCGGCGGGGAGGTCAGGGGACCGCTGGCCAGCAGGGTGATGCCGTCTTCGGGCGGGGCGGTCAACTCCTCCCGCACCAGGGTGATGCAGGGGTGTTGCGCCAACTCCTGGGTAATCCAGGCGGCAAAACCCTGCCGGTCCACCGCCAGGGCCCCACCCGCCGGCAGACGATGGCGGCTGGCCGAGGCCATGATCAGACTGCCCAGCAGACGCATCTCCGCATGAAGCAACCCCACGGCATTGCGGGTCGCATCGTCGGAGCGCAGGGAGTTGGAACAGACCAGCTCGGCACAATCGCCGCTCTGATGGGCCGGTGTCTGCTGCCGGGGACGCATCTCGTACAGGCGCACCGGAATCTGCCGCCGGGCCAACTGCCAGGCCGCTTCCGAACCGGCCAGGCCGGCACCGATGATATGGATGGTGGGCGGTGTACGCATGAGGCTCCCCAGGGCAAAAAAAAGAGGGTGTGGAACGCGAGAGGGAATCCTACACAAAAAAAGGCCACGGCGCATCTTTTACCGTGCAACAGAGCCGGGCAATCACCTGCCACCCGCTGCATGAAACAGTGTCTGCAACCGATTGTTTGGGTATATACTGGCCATCAGGTGGCATCTGCACGAAAGGAGAGCATCCATGGGTAGCGCACGGACTGTTGACGATGTTTGGAAAATGTTTGAAGAAACCAACCGGATTTTGCAAAAATTCCAGGAAGAGTGGCAGCAGCGACACAAACAATCTCAGGAAGAGTGGCAGCAGCAACACAAACAATCTCAGGAGGAGTGGCAGCAGCAACACAAAAAATTCCAGGAAGAGTGGCAGCAGCAGCACAAGAAATCTCAGGAAGAGTGGCAGCAGCAACGCCAAGTCACGGAACGCATCATGCGGGAATTGGCAGAAAGCCGCAAAGAGACCGACACGGTCGTCAAAAACATGTCCAGAAATATCGACCGCCTGGGCGGGCGATTGGGTGAATTTGTGGAAGGATTGGTTGCCCCCGCCTGCAAAACCCTGTTTGCCCAATGGGGCATTCCGGTACACAAGGTCACCCGGCGGGTGGATGCGGATCTCCCCGGCGGTCGCCACATGGAAATCGACCTCATGGTGATCAACACGGATACCATCGCACTGGTGGAAGTCAAAAGCAAATTGACCGTGGAAGATGTCCGGGAACATTTGTCCCGACTGGCGGAGTTCAAAGCCTTCTTCCGGGAATATGCCGATAAAAAGATTATCGGCGCCGTGGCCGCCATGGTGATGGAAGAGAATGTCTGCCGCTTTGCCATCCACAACGGCCTCTTCGTCATCGAACAATCGGGGGATACCCTGCGCATGGCCAACGACAAGGCGTTTCAACCCAAGAGCTGGTGACCCGCATCACACATGCCAACAGCCCATACCAGAGGGCGCTGCCCTCTGGACTCCCGCCAGGGGAGATAATCTCCCCTGGACCCCATAAAACTTTATTCTTTCAATCCTGCGCACCCCTCAACACTCGGGGGATTTTCCAACTCTGCCATACACTGCTGCACGAGGGCGAGGTTGCGGCTATCGCCGGGTTGTTCAAAAAGGGTGCGTGACTCTTGACAGAGGCGCAAGGCCTCGTCCCGTTCGCCCCGCTGTTGGTGGACCAGAGCCATATTGAACAGGGTGATGGCGCGGTTGTGGGTGTCGCCGAGTTTTGCAAAAAATGGCATCTGTTCCCCGTAGAGACGCAGTGCCTCCTCCCACTCGCCCCGTGCGTGGTGTATACGAGCGATGCCACCCATGGCAATGGCAAGGTTGCGGGTATCCTTGTATTGCTCAAAAACAGCGCGTTGCGCCCTGTAGATCTCCAGTGCTTCAGCATGCCTGCCCTGATCAAGATATATATCGGCGATCCGACACAAGGTGATGGCCTCTGCGCGGCGATCATCCAGTGCTGCGAAGAGGGCACACTGTTCCTCGTAGAGGCGCAAAGCCTCGTCAAATCTGCCCTGTTCTTGCTGTATGACAGCGATATCAAGCAGGGTGGCGGCGCAGGCCCGGCGGTCGGCCAGCTTTGCAAAAACCGGCAACACCTCCTCCTGCAACAGCCGCAGGGCATCCTCCCATGCGCCGCGCCAACGCAGCACTCTTGCCATCTCCCGGGTGACCTGAGCGGCGGTGTGTGGATCGTTTTGCGCCTCGAACAGGGTGCAGGCCTCGCGGAGATCCACCAAGGCCGTTTCCCATTCTCCCAACTGTCGGCGCAACTGACCCCGCTCCTGCCAGAGGCTGGCAACCGCCCAGGAGGGGGTGGGGTGGCTGGCCAGATGGGCGTCAATGCGTTGGATGCGCTGTCGGGCAACCGCCTGGTCGAGATTGTTCTGCTGGACCCAGGAGAGGGTGGGCAGAATGGCCTCCCTGGCCGTGGGGTCGGGTCGGGAAAAATAAAAGACCGCGCTGCGCCAGGACCACAGGTCCGGGGCATCGATGGCGATACGACGCAGCTCCGAGGGGCCCAGCCAGAGCAGCAGGGGGCGACCGGCGGCCTCGCCCAGAGACTCCCGCATCCGGTTGAGAAGGCTGCAAAACCGATCCCCCTGCTCCAGGCGCAACCAGGCCCCCAGTTCCAGCAGATGCACCACCCGCACCCCCGGGGAGAGGGCAGCCAGGGCATCCCGGAGAGGCCCGGAGCTCTCCCACTCCGGCTGCATCACCACCCCCGCACCCGGATGGCCCATCTCGGCCAACCGGTGGATGACCGCATCCCGGTAACGACGCTCCCCATATTCCGCAAAAATCAATACAAAGCGGCTGTGCCCCGCCAGCAGACGCTCCAGTTGCCACAGCTCCCCGCTATGCGCCGACTCCAGGTCGGGCAGGGGCCCCTCGGCGGTATCAAGAGGTTCCATGGGCGGAATAGCCGGGCAGGGTGCGGACGATGGGGTGGGAACGCCACCAATGCTCATTATATTCCAGCAGGGCCAGCACCTTGAACAGTTTGGTCAGCTCGCTCCGCTCGGCCTGCTCCTCCTGGCCATTGTCGATGAGGCGGATCAGGGCATAATCCTTGGCCTCCAGGATGCGGCGCAAATCCGAGGCCATGCTGGCCACCGCCCGCTCGGCGGCGGGGCGATCCAGTTGATAGTTGCGGCATTTTTGCCAAGTCAGACCGAGGAGGCGCACCAGCTCACGGGGATGACCACCACAATGGTCGATCAAATAATCCACCGTCTCCATGCTGTCAAACCAGGATTCCGGCACCCGGCGCAGCACCATCTGCCGCAGGGTGTCACGGGCGGTATTATCGCTGAAGCTGCCATCCCGGTTGTAGAGTTTGATCATGGGCAGACGGTAAAGGCCACTGTACTGCTGCTGCAAGGCATTGCTCTCAAACAGGATATGAATGGGCGTGCCATAGATAAAATGGGCGCGAATCTGCTGCAACTGGTGGACATCCTCGATAAAAAAACGATGGGTATCCGTGTTGTTGAGCTTGTCGGTGCCGTCGATGATAAACAACAGGCCGTGCGCCCGCTGCTGTTCTTGCAACAGGCGGGTAGCCTCCGCAATCAGGACATTGAAGGAGGCGGCAAATTCCGAAAAACTGTTGCGCACCACATGACGCAGCTCATCCTTGTAGGAGGCATTATATTTGAAGGCGTTGTTGAGCTTGGCCAACAGTGCGCCGATGAAGGGCAGAGTGAGACCGGCGTTGGCCTCTGTGTGCAACTCGGTGGAGAGGCTCTTGTCTTCCATGCGGGTGATGACATGCTGCTGGAACCAGTGATGCAGCCGCTCCAGATGGAGCGCATCCACGGCCAGCCCCTCTTTTTCCAGGGCAGCGCAGAGCCGTTTGGCGCAGGCCAGCAGCAGATCCACATAGTGCAGATTATTCGGGTCCAATTCGTTGCGGGCATCCAGCAGGATGACATAAAAGGCATCCGGATGGTGCAAAACCTGCCGGAGACGGCGCAACTCGGTGCTTTTGCCGCAACCGATGTGACCCGTAAAGAGCAAATATTGGCGATCCACCGCTTCCATAAGCTGCATCGTGTTGGGATTCACCCCCAGCGTCTGGTACAGATCACGAAAGCTGAACGCGCCGCGAGCCTCTGTTGTATCCACGTATAACGCACTTTCGTCTGGGTCCAATGGCTGATTGGGTTCCAGGTTGCCTTTGAGTTTAAAAAACCCCACCGCCTTGTCGTCATTCATGGTCTCTCTCCGTTCCCTCTCTTTCAGTTCGTTTAAAACCGATCCACCACCCGCACTGCCTCCATGGGCAACTGGCCACCCCGGGGGCTGGCGGGCCGCAAGGCCTTGCCGATGGCCACAAACAGACAGAGCA
>JADGCE010000091.1 GCA_015229095.1 Magnetococcales bacterium
CCAGGGGAGATTATCTCCCCTGGCGGGGTGCAGGGGCAGAGCCCCTGCGAGGAGAGCCTTGATCATCGTTTCGGCCATTCCTGGGGGAGGCGGAGAACCGCCTCCCCCAGCCCCCCTCCACCCTTTTTTTTCAATCGTTTTTTACTCAGAGCCAAAGCCCCTGTCCGTAGCCCAAACAGCGATCAAGCCCCAAGAAGAGAGAGGCCCATCGTGGCCTCAGCCCATCTTTTTCATAATGTAGCCCTGCTGCGCAATGGAGAGAATATTGTTGACCAGCCAATAGAGCACCAAACCGGCCGGAAACGTCAGAAACATGAAGGTGAAAATGACGGGCAAAAACCACATCACCTTGGCCTGAATGGGATCAGCCGGGGCCGGGTTCATGGCCGTCTGCGCCAACATGCTCAACCCCATCAACAATGGCAGCACATAATAGGGATCCTGGACCGAGAGATCCTGAATCCAGAGAAAGAAGGGGGCATGGCGCATCTCCACCGACAGATAGAGCACCTGGTACAGGGCGAAAAAGACCGGTATCTGAACCAAAATAGGCAAGCATCCCCCCAGAGGATTGACCTTGTTGCTCTGATACAACTGCATCATCTCCTGGTTCATACGCGCCTTGTCGTGCCCGTACAGCTTGCGCAACTCTTCCATCTTCGGTTGCAGCTTTTTCATGGCATTCATGGAACGGTAGCTCTTGTCGGCCAACGGATAAAACAGGGCCTTCACCAGCAGGGTGAGGCAAATGATGGCCAAGCCATAGTTGTGCAAAAAGTCGTTGAAAAAGAGCAACAGGTCCACCAGGGGCACCGCGATAAAGTGCAACCATCCATAATCGATGGCGCGCTCCAACGTCAGCTCCTGTTTTTCCAGACTGCGAATCTCCTTGGGGCCAACAAACAGGCGGGTTTCAAAACTGACCTCCTGGCCCGGTTCAACCGTGTGTTGCTTGGAGACCGAACCCACCCGATACATGGGGGGATCGAAATCAAAATAATATTTTTTCAGCTTGTCTGTCGCTGCGGGCAGCAGCGCGGCCAGAAAATATTTGTCAGAAAAACCGACCCACCCCGCATGGGCATCCATGTGCTGGTCTGCCTTGCGCAACGTCTCATAGGTGTGCTGCACCCGCGTCTTGTCGAGATAGCCCATGGGCCCTTGAAAATCGGCTGGGGCCATCGCTTGTCCAGCGTCCAATGCCGGTTCGGTGCGCACAAATTGGGCGAAGGCATAAAGGGGCACCGCCTTGGCCGTCCGATTGATGACCCGATCCCGCACCACCAGCAGATAAGAATCGGCGGCAAAGGTGAAACTCTTCTCAAATTGCAAACCTTCGCTATTCTTCCAGCTCAACTCCAGGAGGCCTGCCCCTTGCACACCCTCACGATTTTTTGCTACCCAACGGGTTTTACGACCAGGAGTTTGAATGTCAGGGGTGGCCAGAAAGCCAGACTCACCAAAAAAGAGTTCGGCGCCTTTGCCCTGCATGCCACGCTGCAAAAACGCAATGGGCTTGCCCTCCGGGGCCAGTTTGTCCAGATGTTTGAGGAAGCTTAAATCCACCAACTGGGCACCGGTCAAGGCGATATGACCGCTGAACACGCCATTATCAAAGGGGAGCAAGCTCTCCTCTCGCACCTCCACGGCGGCCTCTCCCGCAGGAGGAGTCGGTGGTTGCACCTTGGCCAACTGCAAATCGTTGCCCTTGCCAACCTGGGCGTCCGGCGCACTGGGAGTGGCTGTTTTGGCTGCATTGGGGGTTGGCTCAGCGGTTTTTCCATCCCCGGCGCCGCTGCCCTGCTCCACCGCCACGGGTGGCGTGACCACGTACAGCTCCACGTAGGTTTGGTAGATCATCAACAGCAGAAAGGAGAGGCTGAGGGCCAAGGTAGTACGCCGGTCCATGCAATTGTCCTCGATTAGAAAATGTTCGGGATGATCATCCTTAAGGAATGGGATCCAAGCCACCGGGATGAAACGGATGGCAGCGCAGCAACCGCCTGAAGGCCAGCCAGCCACCCCGAAGGCTGCCATGACGCGCAATCGCCTCCATGGCATAGTCGGAACAACTGGGAAAAAAACGGCAGCTTCTCGGCAACAACGGCGACAGCAAGAGCTGATAAGCCCGGATCAAGCCCAGCAATACCGTTTTCATGGCGATGGGGCAAACGAGGAAAAGAGTTTCTGTAAATCCTGCACCAACGCCTCAGGAGCGGCCTGACCGGCCTGAGGTCTGGCGATCACCACGATATCCAGCGGGGGACGGCCTCCACACTCCATGGCGGCACGGTGGTGCCGGAAATATTCCCGCACCAGTCGCTTGATATGGTTGCGCACCACGGCTTTGCCCACCTTGCGGCTGACCGTCAACCCCACCCTGCTGCGGGGCGCAGCCGCGCTCAAGCGGAACAGCAAGAAAAAACGTCCACTCAACCTGCGCCCGGTCGACGTCACCAAGCGAAAATCTGCGCTGTCCAGCAACCGCGCCGATTTGGGCAATCCCCGGTCCCAATCCGCCGAACCCTCCCGTACAGCCTGCTGCGGGGCTGACGACGGTTCCTGATTGCTCAAGGCGGGGCCTGTCTGCACACGCCCTAGACGACAATCAGCCGTTTCCGCCCTTTGGCTCTGCGACGGGCCAACACCTGCCGCCCACTGGCAGTCGCCATCCGTGCCCGAAAGCCATGGTTGCGACTGCGACGAATTCTGCTGGGTTGAAATGTTCTCTGCACGTCTCTCGTTCCTTATCTGCGGATGGGGATCATGATAATAGACAGCAACCGACCCACCACTCTACCCTAATCCGCGTCCATTTTCCAGGCATGAACGCCAACCGCCCCCATTTTCTCCCACCATGATTGTTCAGGGGCCTTTTAGCGGGTTGATGTGCAAACAATCATGGGGGGGCGGGGATCGGGGGAAAGAACCCACAAAATATTGAAAACAAACGGGGCTTCCATCGACCAGTTGACAGCGGACAACCGCGATTGTACTCTGGGGCGGATAGTGTGGCGACCGAATGGCGCACGACCGCCGCACAAACAGGAGGAGGAGGAGAATACCATGAGCGAATCCCCAAAAAACGCCCCCGCCGTGCCGGGGCGTGACGGCAAGGATCGGGCAACCCCGGAAAAACCCCTGCCCACACGGATGCAACGTCTGCTGACGGGACAACCCCTCGACGATGTCATTCTGGACCCGGACAATCCCAACCTGATTCAAGAGAGAGAGCGGAAACCCACCTCATAGCGGTCGCTGCCCGTTCTTAATTCTTTCTTGCAATGAGGTATTCCTGGCCCGAACTGGATTGGAGAGGTTCTGAAAAAGGGGAGATAATCTCCCCTGGACCCCCTGATCGTTTCGCTCTCCCATCCGGTTGGTTGCCCCACTACGCCGCCAATTGCCTTTGACGTTTTTCAAACATCTCCAGGAGCTTCCAGTGGACGATCGGGATATCCAACAGGGCATCCCAGCGCAAGCAGTGCAGCACCACATCCCCTTTGAATCGGAAACGCCAGGGGGGTGTGCCAGGGGTAAGATAGCTCTGCTCGCCAAAAACCCCCCCTGAACGGATCCATTCCAGGCACTCCCCCGCGCCATTCAAAAGAGCCACCTCACCCTGCTCTACCAACCACAGCATCGGGCCATTCCCGGTCGGAAGCACCCCGTTGCCCGGCAGGCACACCCGCTCCATCACCTGGGCAATGCGCCCCAGCGACAGGAAGGTGGTATGTTCCCCAAACAGCCAGGTTTTGCGCAACAACGAAACCCTGGCCATCCGGTCCTGCATCTGCTCCATCAAACCGTTTCTCTCCAGAAAAGCCCGCACCTGCTCCGTGGAAAACTGAATGACGCTACAGTGGGAGACCGTTCGATAGGTCCATTGCCGCCGACACTCTCTCCATTGCTCATCCACCGATTTTCCGGCAGCGGTTGGGGGCGACTCCACAACAGAGCATCCGGGATTGCGCTCCGGTTGATCACCAAACAGGGACTCGCTGCCGATCAAGGAGCCAAACGCCAGATGGTTGTGGACGTTGGCCGCAGAGTTCAGATAGGCCACCGTTCCAGACAAAATCATATCCACCCGTTCATGATCATCTCCATCCCGTCGCCCACGCCGGATGATGGTCCCCGCATTGTGTTCCACGACCGGACTTTTCAACAATTCGGCAATTTGATCTTCGGGCACAGATGGAAAAAAATCCTGCAAAAACCGCATGGCACGTTCCAAGCGATAATCTCTCTCTCCTGCGATCAGCACATCCGTCGCCCCAAATGCCGCTTCAGAACCGATCTCCATCTCCTGGGTGGTCAAGCTCCGGGCAAGATGGGCCAAAATCAAACGGTTCGACTCATCCTGACGAAAATCCTCTGCCACGCCATGGATCATCCCACCGCCAATATCCAACTTTTTCAAACAGGCCGGACGCAGATAGTTCTCCTTGACCCGCGCAACAAAAGCGGCTGGCACATCTTTTTCGCCCTCCCCCACCATCCCGTCCAACACCTTGAATGCGGAAAGATCCGCCCAATGGGCATAGGTCTGCGCCTGCCCGTGCAGATCCATCGCCCGGAACATGAACAGCGTCGTCTCCAGGGGATGGGGCGAAAAAACAGGCATCACCTCCAGACCGTCGCAATCATTCCATTCATCTTCCCGCAGATCGTGGATTTCAAAAAATTGCGCAAACTTGGCTTCCTGCAAGGACATCAACGCCGCAAACTTTTTGGTGACCGAGGCGCGCACCAGGGGGGTCGCATAATATTTCAGGCGCCGATCCGTTTGAATCAACGCAGGCAACCCGGCAAAATGATCATCATGGGCATGAGTGTGGAAAATACCTTCCACTTCACTGATATCCACCCCCAGAGAGGTCAAGGATTGCAGGATGCCAGGGCTGGCGTCAATCAGATAGAGGCGGCCATGAAACATGACGATACTGCCCATGCTGGGCCGGTTGATATCCCAACCATCCCCTTCGCCGGTATGGATGATGGCAAAGTGGTGCTGTTTCAGACGGTGCCGCCCCAGAGGATAGGGGGATTCATACGAGACCCCGGCAGGCAGATTGAGATCCACCTCGGTAGACTCGCCACGAAAACTGAATTTGTAGCGGTTGAAACCCGCCCGCTCCACGGTCACCCCATGACGGATCGGCATGGGGTGTTCCCCAACCTCCAGGGTATCCAGAAAATCGGCGGGGGAACGGATGGTCCCGAAGGCAAATTTGAGTTTGATGCGCATCATGATGTCGGCTGTGGCCGCATCCACACCGCTGGCCATGATCTCCTCCTTGGAGACCAAACCATAGTTGCCCCGGTAGATATAGGCCATCTGGGCCTGCACCTGGGCGGATGAACCGATCAACATCGGCTTGATGCCGGTATTGTTGGGATGTTTGGGAATAATGATACCCTGGCGATACAGCATTTGCAGCACGGGAAACTCTGCCAAGTTGGCAAAGCCGCCATTTTGAACCAATACATCCGACAGCAGGATCACGTTGGGACCGGTCTCGAATGGCACGCCATCCTTGCTGGTATTGCTGATATAGCCGCGCCGCATCAGGTGTTTGACCACTTCGCTGGGACAACCGCACAGAATATAGAGCCCGGCCTCCGGTATCTGCAACCAAAACACCCCAGGGGCCACCTGCAGGGTGAGCAGATTGCGCATGGCCACCCGCATGGCCACCTCCGCCTGTTTGCGCACCACGATCTCCTTTTCCAGATCCACCGTGCGCGCATGCACCTGCCGCCTCAGCAACAGGTTACCCACAAACAACAGCACCAGCATCCCCGCTGCACTCGCCGCAACCGGCAGCACCCACTTGGGAAAAACCTTCTTGGTCCCCCCTTCATACCAGGCATTGAAAGATTGGTAGTAGAGGGAGCCATCCTCCGCTTTCAGCGCCCGCAGATCCCGGTCCAGGGCTTTCAGAAGTTCCAGATTGCGTTTTTTGGGGGTGGCAAAGCGGATCTCCATGGGGCAACAGAGCATGGCGCTCTTGTAAACCGCAAAGCCCTTGTCGATCATCATGCCAGCGGAGCGGGAGATAATCCCCGCATCGGCATCATTGTCCGCAACCGTTTGCAGGACGGTTTCGTAATCGGCCTGCTCCAGGGGATAAAAATCGATCCCCAGTTGGGCCAGCAAGGCCTTGAAGCGGACAAAATAGACATCATCCCGCATGCCCGCAACAATCTTGCCTTTCAGCTTGGGCAGCGCATCCATGTCCGGGCTCCAGACATAGAGCTGCCCCCAGTTGGAGAAGGCGACTTCGTCGTTATAACTGATTTTTTCTTCCCGCTCTGGTGTATGGGCGATGGCAACCTGCAGATCAATCTCCCCATTCAGCAACCTTTGATAGCTCTCCGCCCAGGTGCCGTAGACATAGCTCAGCTTCCACCCCTCCTTGGTGGCCGTGTGTTCCAGCAGATCGATGTAAAAGCCTTTGATCACCCCGTTTTTGTCGGCGAAAACACCCGGTTCATTCTGGTAAACCCCCACCCGCACGGTACGCTCCGCGCCATGGGAGAGCCGTGCGTCCGGCAAAATGACGCACAGCAGCACCGCCAGAAAGAGAGAAAAGCGGGCAAACAACGTATGCAAGCGCACCATGGTTGTATAGATCCTTCCGCGATGAACCGGTTGGACAGACGGAACAAGCGGTTGCCCCCGTGCAACCAGAAATGCGTTGGCATCTGTTTGGGGGGATAACCGACACACGACTGCAGGTTTGTGATCGGACGACATACCGCGAGCACTTTTCAATGTAACACAGCCCCAGGGACAGCCACCAGAGAAAAACCGCTCTTTTCCCCCTCCCATTCAGGGAAACAGGGGAAATGGATCCCCCATCCCCGCTCCCTGGGGAAGCATGGAGCCGGCCAACGGGTCAACAACCGGATGGCTCTTCTCCATAATAGTCCAAATACCAGGCCACAAACCGCTGGATCCCCTCTTCGACGCTGGTGAGGGGGCGAAAGCCCACCGCCTGTTCCAGCTCCTGGATATCGGCGTAGGTATCCGGCACATCGCCGGGCTGGAGAGGCAACAACTGGATATGCGCCTTTTTGCCCAATACCCTTTCCAGAGTTTGTATGTAGGTCATCAAGGGAACCGGCTGATTGTTGCCGATGTTGAAGAGTTGGCAGGGGGGGCCCCCTGCTGTACGGCCAGGCACATGGGCCAGCACACGCACCACCCCCTCGATAATATCGTCCACATAGGTAAAATCCCGCTGATGATGGCCATGGTTGAAAACGGGAATCGGTTCGTTGGCCAAAATTTTGCGGGTGAAGAGAAACAAGGCCATATCCGGTCGCCCCCAGGGACCATATACGGTAAAAAAGCGCAGCCCGGTTGTGGGCAAGGCATACAGATGGCTATAAGTATAAGCCATCAATTCATTGGCTTTTTTGCTGGCGGCATACAGGGACAACGGGTGATCCACCCGATCATGGATCGAAAAAGGGAGTTGGCTGTTGGCACCATAGACAGAGCTGGAAGAGGCGTACAGCAGATGTCCCACCCGGTTGTGACGACATCCTTCCAACACGTTGAGAAAGCCAACGATGTTGCTCTCCACGTAGGCGTGTGGATTTTCCAGGGAGTAGCGCACGCCCGGTTGGGCAGCCAGATGGACCACCTGTTCAAACGAGTGTTCGGCGAACAGGGCTGCCATGGCCTCCCGGTCGGCCAGATCATGACGGACAAAATGGAATCCGGCATGGGTGCGCAAGCGGGCCAGGCGCGCCTCTTTCAGGGCAACATCATAGTAGTTGTTCAGGTTGTCCAGCCCTACCACGACATCACCCCGCGCCAACAAACGGGCAGAAAGGTGGAACCCGATAAAACCAGCGGCCCCCGTCACCAAGATCCTCATGCGTGCTCCCGTGCTATTGTCTCGACCACCACTGCGCAACCTCTGCCTTGGCAACACCGCCCAAAGGGGCTACACTGTAACCCAGGTGGACGGGGGCGGTAAAGGCACTCGGTTGCACCTTGGCCAGAGATACAGAGGATATGGAAACCATGGGAGAGAGTCTCCAACCCGGTGCAGAGGCGGACAGTGACACTCCTCCCCCGGCAGCCCCCGACGTTGATCCCCAACCCCCAGCGGGCAACCATGAACGCGCTGCCCAACTCCCCGCCCGGCGACCGGCCTGGAACAATGCCGCCGAACAGTCGGTGCTGGGTGCCATCCTCCTGGACAACAGCATTCATGACCAGATTGCCTCCACACTGCAAGCCGAAGACTTTTATGCCGGCGCCCATCGGGTGATCTACCAGGCCATTTGCGCCTTGCTGGAGCGGGGAGAACCGGCGGATCCTGTTGTCTTGCAAAACTATTTGCAGAAAAATGACGAATTGCAATCCGTGGGTGGCGGCGGTTATCTGGCCCAGTTGATCGAAACCGTCCCCAGCACCGCCAATGCCAGCGCCTATGCCCGTCTGGTCCGTGACAAGGCCCTGCTGCGCGCACTGGCACAGCAGGCCACCCAGATTATCGAGTCTGTCTACCAGGGCAAAAACATACCCACCGACCGACTGCTGGATGATGCCGAGCAGCGCATCTTTTCGGTGGGGGAGGGACGCAACCAACGCACGGCCAACTATTTCACCCTGAAAACGGTTCTCCTGCCGGTGCTGCACAGCATTGACCAGCAGATGAAGCACAGGGGCACCGTGACCGGGGTGGCGACCGGCTTCACAGACATGGATAAAATGTTGTCAGGATTGCAAAAGTCGGATCTTCTCATCCTGGCTGGCCGTCCTTCCATGGGCAAGACCTCCTTCGCCATGAATATTGCCACCAACGCTGCCGTCGATCATCAGACCCCGGTGGCCATCTTTTCCCTGGAAATGTCCAAGGAGCAGCTGGTCTCCCGCATGCTCGCCTCTTCCGCCCGCATCGATGCGCAAAAATTGCGTACCGGCTGGCTGGACGATGCGGATTATGGACAACTGATCGCCATGGCCAACCATCTCTCCCAGGCACCCCTCTTTATCGACGATACGCCCGCCCTCTCCATCGCCTCTCTCCGTGCCAGGGCGCGCCGTATGCGGCGGGAGCAAAAGATTCAGCTCATCATCATCGACTATCTGCAGTTGATGCAGGGAGAGCTCAAAACAGAAAACCGGGTCCAGGAAATTTCACAAATCAGTCGCGGCCTGAAATCCCTGGCAAAAGAGTTGGACATTCCCATCATCGCCCTCTCACAGTTGTCGCGCCGTCTGGAAGAGAGGCCCAACAAGCGGCCTATTTTGTCGGATCTGCGGGAGTCGGGGGCCATCGAGCAGGATGCCGATGTGGTTCTCTTTGTCTTCCGGGAAGAGGTATACAAGGACAACGACCCGGCCTTGACCGGCCTGGCAGAGATCATCGTCGCCAAACAGCGGAATGGTCCCACCGGGAAGATCAAGCTGACATTTTTGAAACAGTATACCCGTTTTGAAAATTATACGGATGCCCGCTATGGGGGCTAACAAACCGATGGGAGAGAACAGGTTACGAAAGGCCGTATCATGACACAAGAACTCTCGCGTTCCACCTGGTTGGAGGTGGATCTCTCTGCGGTGCAGCACAATTTTGAGCAGGCGCGCCGGGCGGTCGGGCCGGGTGTGGGGGTGTTCCCGGTGATCAAGGCCAACGGCTACGGTTTGGGTGCCGTACCCATCGCCCATCGTCTGGCCGCCGCCGGGGCCGATGGTTTTTGTGTGGCCCGGCTGGAAGAGGCGGCGACGTTGCGCCACGCCGGCATACAGCACCCCCTGGTGCTGCTCTCCGGTCTCTCCCAAGGAGCGGAGGAGGGCGTGGTGGCACTCAACCTGCGCCCCTTTGTGTTTGATCCCGGTCTGTTGCCCTCTTTGAGTCGGGCCGCTGGCCGCTCTACCGTCGCCCTTTTCCTGAAGGTCAATACCGGCATGAGCAGGCTGGGCATGGCCACCACCGCCGTGGCCGCCGCCGTGGCTCAGGCCCGCACTCTGCCCGGACTGCACCTGCTGGGTCTGGTTTCCCACATGGCGTGTGCCGACCAACCGGATCACCCGGAAAACGATCGGCAACGGCACTGCCTGCAAACGGTGTTGACACAGAACGGCCTGACGGGGAGTCAGGTCTCCCTGGCCAACAGTGCCGCGCTGCTCTCCCACCCCGACAACCATTTTTCCTGGGTACGACCTGGCATCATGCTGTATGGGGCCTCCCCTTTTTTCCCTGCCCGTTCCGGGCAGCAGATCGGCTTGCGTCCGGTGGTGCGCTGGTCTGCCCGTATCCTGCAGGTGGATGCGCTGCCCTGTGGGGCTGCCGTTGGTTATGGCCAGGCCTTTGTCACCCAACGTCCCTCCCGTATCGCCATACTGCCAGTGGGGTATGCGGATGGTTACAACCGTCTCCTGGGCAACCGGGGGCGGGTATTGCTGGCCGGACACTCCCGGCCTGTGGTGGGTCGGGTTTCCATGGACATGATTGCCATCGATGTGACGGAGGCCGAGTCGGTGGCGGTGGGGGATCGGGTCACCCTGTTGGGCAGCGACGGGGAGGCATCGATCGACGTTGAAGAGATGGCGGCCTGGCGCGGGACGATCCCCTATGAGGTGTTGTGCAATCTGGGAGAACGGGTGCCGAGGTTTTATGTATGACCGTCACCCTAAAATTTATAAAATCCGTTGATAATCAATATAATTGCGGGTCCAGGGGGATCATCCCCCTGGCGGGTCCAGGGCAGAGCCCTGGGAAGTTGGCCGTTGC
>JADGCE010000092.1:0-4455 GCA_015229095.1 Magnetococcales bacterium
TGGCCTCCGCTTCCAAAACAGCCGCGCCGATGGCACCCGCCACCCCTTTCAGGGTATGGGCCAACCGTTCTGCCGTCTCCCAGTCGTCCGTGCCCAAGGCCGTCCGAATGGCCGCCTCGGCCTCTCCCTGATTGCGCCGGAATTTGCCCAACAAGGCCAGATAACCCTTGAGATTACCCCCCATGCGATAGAGGCCCGCCTTGCTGTCCAACCCCTCAATTTCCGGCAAAACCCACGACTCCTCGGCGACCGGATCGGCTGCAGAATCCCCTGGCTCCGGCGGCACCGGTTGGGGATTGGCCGGTTTGATCCAACGGGCCAGGGTGGCATACAGGGCGGCGGGGTCCACCGGTTTGGCAATATGATCCTGCATCCCCGCCTCCAGACACATATCCCGGTCACCCGACATGGCGTTGGCCGTCATGGCAAGAATGGGCAGTTGGGCGTGACGGGTCTCCTGGCGAATCAGCCGGGTTGCCGTGATACCGTCCATGACAGGCATTTGCACATCCATCAACACCCCGTCCAAGTCGGTTCTATCCACCCATTCCACAGCCTCTCTGCCATTCCGGGCCAGGATGACGGTCACGTTGACCTGCTCCAACAACTCCTGCGCCACCTGTTGATTGATCTCATTATCTTCCACCAGCAGGAGCCTCGCCCCGGAGAGCACCCCGATAAAATCCCGCAAAGTACCCCGCCCCGCCCCACTCTGTTTGCGATCCCGTTGGGAGTGGCCAAAAGCCTCCATGACGGCCTCAAAGAGCAGGCTTTGGTTGATGGGCTTGACCAGAAAACCATCCACCTGCGCCTCCTGGTTGGCCCGTTTGACCACCGCCTCCTCCCCGTAGGCGGTGGCCATGATCACCACGGGAAACCGGCTTAACGTCAAATCCCTCCGCATGGTGGCCACCGCCGCAATGCCATCCATATCCGGCATCATATAATCGGTGACCAGCAGCTCAAAGGGTTCCCCCACCATATCCGCCTCCTGGACGGCAATAATGCCCTCACGGGCACTCTGCGCCTTGCTCACCCTGAATGTAAAAGAGCTCAAATAATCCGCCAGTACATTGCGGGCACTCTCGTTGTCGTCCACCACCAGCACTTTCAAACCCCGCAAATCGGCAGAGGGCAGCAGCACCTTTTCAACCACCTGATTGGAAAGCCCCAGACAGACGTCGAAGATAAAACGGCTGCCCTGACCCGGCGTGCTCTCCACCCGAATGGTGCCCCCCATCATTTCGATCAACCGTTTGGCAATGGTCAACCCCAGGCCCGTGCCCCCATATTTCCGGGTCACCGAGGAGTCCGCCTGGGTAAAGGCCTTGAACAAGCCGTCCAACTGCTCCTGGGTCATGCCAATGCCCGTATCCCGCACGGTAAACAGGAGCCGCACGCAGCTCTCCTCTTTTTCCAGCAACCGGGTCTCGATGACCACTTCACCCTGTTCGGTAAACTTGATGGCGTTGTTGGTGAGGTTGATCAAAATTTGCCCCAGGCGCAACGGATCCCCCACCAGACTGGGGGGAATATCCACGGCGGTCTCCATGAGAAATTCCAACTGTTTTTCCTGCGCCTTCAGGGAGATCATGGAGGCCATGTTGCCCAGCACCTCTTCCAGGGTAAAGTCGATGGCCTCCATGTCCAGTCGACCGGCATCAATCTTGGAAAAGTCGAGAATATCGTTGATGATCCGCAACAGAGAGGTGGCTGAGTTGTAGACCTTGCGCACATAATCTTTCTGTCTGGCGGTGAGTTGGGTCTGCAAACAGAGGTGACTCAAACCGATGATGGCATTCATGGGGGTACGGATTTCGTGGCTCATGTTGGCCAAAAAGTCGCTTTTGGCCCGTGCGGCCGCCTCGGCCTGCTCTTTGGCGACAATCAGACGGGCCTCCAACGTTTTCAGGGCGGTAATGTCGGTGCGGATGGAGACATATTTGAAGGGTTTACCCTGGGCGTTCAAAAAAGGCACCACACTGGCCCGCACCCAATAATAAGAGCCATCCCGTGCCCGGTTTTTCACCTCGCCATGCCAGGGACGACCCTGGGAGATGGTACGCCACAAGGTCCGATAAAACTCCGGGGAGTGCTCATCCGACTTGACCATGCGATGGTTTTGCCCCAACAGTGCGTCCCGGCTGTAACCACTGATCTGGACAAATTTGTCATTCACATAGGTGATGTTCCCTTTGACATCGGTGGCCGAAACGATGGCATGTTCATCCAGGGCCCGTTTTTGAAATTCCAACTCCCGCAAGGTGGTGGCAGCCAACTGGGCCGCATCCCGACGGGTAACGACAAAGAGGGCGACAAGAGAAGCCGCAAAAAGGCTCATCACCACCCCACACAGTATGACCACGGTCGCTGTCGGCTCCACTTCCGGAGCGCGCTGGGCGGCAAAACCGCCGGTCAAATCATGCACGGTGATCACAACCCAGGCGAGCAGTAAAAAAACACCCAAGATAGCGGCCAGGGCCTTTGCAAAAATCATGAGATTTTGCGTGTGAAACAGGCTGATAAGCACATCTAAGGTTTTTTTTGAACCCGGTTGTCCGTTGCCCAGATAGAGGGCCCACAGGAAGGCCACGGCCAACACACAAAACTGGCTGGCCAGCACCATGCCCAGCACCGTCGGCCCCAATACCCACTCCATCCCCGCCATGCCCGGTTCTCCCGGCAAAAACAGGGTGGCCCGCATGGCAATATAGTGCATGCTGGCCGTGGCCGCCGCCATGAGCATGGGGGCAATATGCCGTCCAACCCCCTGATCCGGCTCCAGACCGATCCGGCGGGTCAGGGGACGGGCGCGAATGGCCAGCATGGCCAGCAAAACAGCGGCCACAATGGAGAGGAGGAAAAGCAGCGGATCAAACAACATCCGGGCCTCCATGCGCATGGCCATCATGCCGCTGTAATGCATCAGGCCAATACCGACCCCTCCCCCCACCCCACCCAGCAAAACGCCTGCGCCTGTGGCGGGGCGACTGATCCAATACAAAAGCCAGCCCGCTGCCACCACCGCCGGCAGGCTGGAAAGCCAGGTGCCCAGCAGATCATACTGCACAAGAACAGGCAGCCTGAAAGCCAGCATGCCAAAAAAATGCATGGCAAACACCCCATTGCCCAGGACAACCGCCCCGGAAAACAGCCAAAAAGCCCGTCGTATTGGATGTACCTCCTCCCGCAAGGGGTGGATCATCGCCAACCCGGCAAAGCTGCCCAGATAGGCAACGAACAGGGAGAGCAACACCACAGCGGGATCGTAGCTACCCTGCAAGGCCAAACCCTGCTCTGTACCCGCGTGCAAAAAATGTTTCATCATAAGGCATTGACTCTCTGGACCAAACCAGTCGACAGACACCCATCACCGGCAACAGCAGGGAGGGGCAAATGTCCGCAGCGTGCGCGGCAAACGCTACGAAGTGTCGTTCATTCCAACAAAAAGCGCAAGCAACAACAGAGCTTCCCTCCGGAATCTTTTCAACATTTCTGCACAAACAAACATTATGGCTTGGAAATTGCTTAATCCCCAACTTGGTTCTTTATCTCTTTTCGCTTCTGCAACATGGAGGGGCTTGCATCGTGAACACACTCAACAAAGAGACACTGATCGGCGATATGTGGGGCGGATTAACCGCTGTCCTGGTGGCCCTGCCGTCGGCCATTGCCTACGGCTTGGCGGGCTACGTGGCCCTGGGCCCGGAATATGTCGGTTTTGCCGCCATGGCCGGTGTCATTGGCACCGTTTCTCTGGGGCTGATCTCCCCCGCCCTGGGTGGTGCGCCCCGTCTGATCACCGCACCCTGTGCACCAGCCGCTGCCGTGCTGGCGGCATTGATTGCCGACATGCTCTCCGGGCGCGGTGGATTTGCACCCCTCACCCCGGACCGCATACTGCTGCTGCTGACCATGATCGCCTTGCTGTCAGGGGCGCTGCAGTTGCTCTATGGCGGCCTGGGGGGTGGAAAATTGATCAAATTTATCCCGTTTCCTGTGGTCTCCGGTTATCTGAGCGGGGTCGGTGTCATCATTTTCGTCAGTCAGATACCCAAATTGCTGGGCGTTGCCAAGGGCACCCCCTTCCTCGAACTGATCAATCCCAGCCGTTGGCAAATGACGGGCGTCTATGTGGGGATCACAACCATAATCGCCATGCTCCTGGCACCTCGGATTACCAAAAAGCTGCCAGCCCCCATCCTCGGCTTGCTGGCGGGGATGGCCGTCTACTTTGGTATCGCTTTCGGCACGGGCAGACCGGAACTCCTCCAGTTGGCAGGCAACGCCCTGCTGATCGGCCCCATCACCGTCGATATGCAGACGCTGTTCAGCAGCATGAGCAGCCGATGGAACTCCGTCAGCCAGTTTCAATTTTCCGACCTGGGACTGTTGGTGGTGCCCGCCCTGACCCTCTCGGTGTTGCTCTCCATCGACACCCTCAAAACCTGCGTG
>JADGCE010000092.1:4555-10583 GCA_015229095.1 Magnetococcales bacterium
TGGGTTCCCATCGCAGCCCTGGCCGGCATCCTGATCGTGGTCGCTTTCCGCATGTTTGACTGGCACAGTTTTCAACTGTTGCGGCAAAAATCCACTCTGCTGGACTTTTTTGTCATTGCCGCCGTGGTCGTGGTGGCCCTGCGTTTCAACCTGATTGCAGCCTCCGGCACCGGCATCGGTTTGGCCATGCTGCTGTTCCTGCGGGAACAGGTGCGCAGCTCGGTGGTCCGCCGCCTGGTGCATGGGGATCAAATCTCCTCAAAACGCATCCGTCAGCCTGAAGAGAAGGAAATTCTGACCGCCCAGGGAGCCGCCACGACAATCTGTGAAATCCAAGGTAATCTCTTTTTTGGCACCACAGATCAGCTCTTTACCCAGTTGGAACCCACCATGCACCAGTGCCGTTATCTGATCCTGGATATGCGCCGGGTGCAATCCGTGGATTTTACTGCCGTGCATATGCTGGAGCAAATCGAGGCCACCCTCAAAGATCGGGGTGCCCATCTGCTGTTTTGCAACCTGCCCGTCAACCTCTCTTCCGGTCAGGATCTGCGCAGCTATTTTGCCCAGATGGGCCTTGTGCATGCCGACACCCTCTCCCTCTTCTCCACCCTGGATGAGGCACTGGTCTGGGTGGAAAACCAGATCTTGCAAGAGCACAATCTTGCCTCTGCTCCAACCGCCCCCCCCTTGGCACTCCACGAAATTCCGTTATTGAAGGGGCTGGAGACGGAAACGGCCTTTGCCGATCTGCAAGCGGTCGTTGAGGAGCGTTCCTACCGAACGGATGAGCGGCTCTTCCGGCAACAGGATGAGGGGGATGAGATCTTTATCATCCGCCGGGGTGCCGTGCGCATCCAACTGCCCATGGCCAACGGAACACACAGAGTCGTGGCGGTCTTCGGACGGGGCCATTTTATCGGCGACATGGCCTTTCTGGACCATCATCGTCGTTCCACCGATGCGGTGGCCGATAGCCCCACAGATGTGTATATCCTCTCCCGCAAACGGTTCAACAAGTTGACAGACAAGCATCCCCACCTGGGGCATAAGGTATTCGCCCGCATAGCCAAAGCACTCTCTGGCCGACTGCGCCATACCAATGCCGAATTGTCGGCACTGCAAGAAGCATAGCATCCTGATACGGAACAGCCGCCCTTGGGCGGCTGTTCTTACAGGTTGCGGAACTGCAACCATGAACAAAAGAAAATAGTGGCGTTGGCGGAAAGAACGGCCAATTGTGTTGAATCCCTGATGCAGGAGAAAGCCATGTTGCACGCCATCGAAAAAGAGGTTGTGCTGCCCGTTGACGGAAAACTGCCAGAAGCATTCCGGGATGCCTTTGGACGCAAGGCACGGGTGATCGTGCTGTTGTCGGAAACCGTCTCAACAGAAGAGCAAAACCCGTCTGATGCCAATCAGTTGATGGCCTTTGCCGGAACCATCGACTGGCCCATGGAGGATCCAGTGGCTTGGCAACGTCAACAGCGCAGTGAATGGGACCGCCCATGGGATCGATAAATTTTTTGCTTGATACCAATGTGGTCATCTATCTGCACAAGGGATTACTCAAAAATGCCCTGCCTGCGGGTCGCATGGCGATTTCGTTTGTCACGGAAATTGAACTGCGCAGTTTTCCGGGCCTGTCGGGCGATCAGGAAACCTGGTTGGAAAAATTTCTGGCCACTATCCAACGCATTGGTCTGAGTCATGAAATCCAGGAAAGGGCCATCTGGTTCCGCCGTCACTACCGTCTCAAAATTCCAGATGCCCTTATCGCTGCCAGTGCCTTCACCTGCGAAGCCACTTTGCTGACGAATGACGATCCACTGCATAAAGTATCCGAACTGACCTGTCGTCGGTTGGAGTTGCGGCAATGACTGTGACAATGGCCATGGCGAACGCCCCTCCGACTCATCGAATTCCCCCTGATCAGGAGATAACCGGTGCTGGCAATTCGATAAATTTTTGAGCAAGCTCCAGAAGCATGTATCCATTTCGCTTACATCAGAAATGGACAACATGTCGATCTCGCGCGAGATTTAATCCACGCGCCATATACTAATGTTTTTATTATTTTTCAATCAGTTCCCTGGATTCCACTTAAAAGAAGTGGATACCTACTTCGGTTAATTATCTCATGTCTGCGTGGAGTTGGGGCGCGCCGTCTCATCCGCAAACCACGCCAGAGATTCCCGGTAACGAACCACCTCGCCGATGACAACGATGGCCGGGGGCTTCATATCGCAAGAGATCACATCCTGCACCACCTGCCCCAGGGTCGTCACCAGGGTGCGCTGCTCCGGGGTGGTGGCCCACTGAATCACAGCCACCGGGGTATCCGCTCCCCGCCCCCCAGCCATCAACCGCTGGCTGACAGAGGCCAGATTTTTCATGGCCATGTACAGCACCAGAACGGGACAGCTCAGGGCCATCGCTTCCCAATCCACCCGGGAGCTCTCCATCTCCGACTCCCCACCCTGGTCGGAAGATTCATGGCCCGTAATGAAGGCCATATGGGCATTGACCGCCCGATGGGTGACGGGAATGCCCGCATACGCCAGACCGGCAATGCCCACCGTCAAACCCGGCACAACCCGGAACGGGACACCTGCGGCTGCCAAATGACAGGCCTCCTCGCCTCCCCGCCCGAAAACAAAGGGATCTCCCCCTTTCAAACGCACCACCCGCTTGTTGTCCTGAGCCAAGCGCACCAGGATATCACAAATATCCGCCTGTTGACTGGAACAAGGATTGCCACCCCGTTTTCCCACCCCAATCCGCAAACATTCCGGGGGAATCAACGCCAAAATCTGCGGAGAGACCAGGGCATCATGTACCACCACATCAGCCACTTGCAACGCCTTGAGCGCTGCCACGGTCAAGAGATCCGGATCTCCTGGCCCGGATCCCACCAAAGCCACCATACCGGGTCGCACAAAATTTGCGTCATGGTCAATCGCCAATTTACTCACCGATCTCTGCTCCCGCTGCCCGCTTTCCAGGCATCGGGATTGCCACTAAAACCAGGATCACCCCACTGCCGGGCCGCACGCCCCAGCAGGGCGTGGACGGCCACAGGGGGCAGAAAGCCGTGACAGCTCGCGCAATAGCGCCAGTAAATCTGCTGATTGATCTGATACAGGAAACGCCCGTGCCACCCACTGTTCCAGCCACCTTGAGAATAGGGCATCCCACGGGATGGATCGAAAGAGAAGGGGGGCGGCTGCCCACCCATCCATGGTGGGCCAGAACCAACAGAGGCACCGGAACCGGAAGATTGGCCCGCCACCCGCGACGGCGAGAGGGGGGGCGCACCGGCGGGAGAGGCCTGCCGGGCCGTCTCAAAAACGCCACGATTGCCGGATGGCGGTGCCGCAGGTGCAACCTGAGGCGCCGCAGCAGAACCCTGCCGAGCCACAACCGCCGGGGCCTTTGGCACCGACACAGCAGGCTGATCCGCTACAGCAGGAGCCACAGAGCTTGGCGGGGCAGCAACCACCGGGGCCTGTGGCACCGACACGGCAGGCTGATCCGCTACAGCAGGAGCCACAGAGCTTGGCGGGGCAGCAACCACCGGGGCCTGTGGCACCGACGCAGGTTGCTCCGCCGCGACGGGCGGCACCGTCGGAGAAACCCCGACAACCGGCTGATCCGATCGCCTGTCGGGGAGAGAAAGCGTCGACGCACCGGAACCCGCCGGCTCCTCCACAGGGGAGAGATCCACCACCGGTGAAGCATCCGGCACCCCTGTGGTCACACCCTTGGCTGACTCCGCATCGACCGGTAAAAGAGGGGATTCAGACCGCCCTTCCAGGCGAGGCGCGGGCCCATCCGGCGGAGAAACGGTCAGCAGTGCCTCTGCCTGCTCCACAGTGCCCTCCCCCAACGCTTCACCAGCCAACCCACGACCGGCTGTCACACCCAAGCACACGCAAAAAACGGAGAGACTCAGGAGATACGCAGCCCGTCTGCCCAACCGCTGTCTGTTCATGATTTCTCCTTCCAGAGTGGCCAAAGGATACCCCTGCACGGCACATTCCCGCGCATGACTGACCCCCAGCGCCCTCACACGCCCCCTGCGTAGCGGCACCTCCCCCTACGACGAACTCCCCAACAATCCGCGCACCACTTCACACCAACCTTTGGCAATGTTGTGGGCATTGTACCCCCCGCCCCCCAACGCCAACAGACGACCATGCCCCATGGATTCGGCCAGTTGCACCAGCCGGGTCGTCACCAAAAAATGGCAAGTGGGAGAGAGGCGCAACTGGGCCAGCGGATCCCCGGCAATCGAGTCTGTTCCAGCCTGCAGGATAAAAAATTCCGGCTTGTACTCTTGCAGAAAGGCCACAACCTGGGGCCACACCTGCGCAAAATGGCTATCTCCCGCCCCGGGGGGCAGGGGAATGTTTAACTTGCGGCCAACGGCGGGCCCCGTACCCCGTTCATCCGCCGAACCAGTGCCCGGATACAAGGTACGTCCATCCTGGTGCAAATCGGCAAAGATCAGTTCGGGATCGGATTCAAAGGCATAAAAGACGCCATCTCCGTGATGGGCATCGATATCCACATAGGCCACCCGCTGGATGCCATGCTTGATCCGCAGGGTGTGAATCACCACCCCCGCATCGTTGAAGACACAAAATCCACCCGCCCGCTCCGGTCGGGCATGGTGCAACCCGGCGATGGGAATGAAAGCCCGTCGGCACTCCCCCGCCATGATTCTCTCCATCCCATCAAGGGCGGAGCCTACCACATGGGCGGCCGCTTCATACACCCCCGGAAAAGCGGGCGTGTCCCCCGCATCCAACAGACCGCTGCCACTGCGAGAACAGGCCTCCACCCGCTGAATGTAGGCGGGTGCATGAAACCGCGCCAAGGCCTCCTGAGTGGCCAATACCGGTCGGCATATCTCCACACGGGCATCCAAACCCAACCGTTTGGCCTCCTCCCAGAAGACCCCCAGGCGGTGCGGGCCGAAGGGATGGCCATCGGGAAAGCCGTAGCGAGCGATCTCGTCGCCAATGGTGACGGCAACCTGTTTGTCTTGACTCACCATGCCCAACACTCCTCCGAGGGTGCATCACCGACCAGAAGCAGGGAGGATCCCTCCATCGTCCTGAGCAACGGCCCGTCGCAAGACCACCTTCTGGTACAAACCGGCAAAAAAGGTCTCTTTGTGAAACCCCTCCAGGAGCCCCTCTCCCACCCATGAAACAATCTCACGCCGCCACAAATCCTGGGCAAACGGCTCCAGGATGCGGAGAATCGGGGTCATGATGTAGCGAAACGGATTGAAGAGAGAGGGGCGATGGTAATCCACAAAAATGACCCGACCGCCGGGTCTGACCACCCGCATTGCCTCATGAATGCTCTTGACGCGCACCTCTTCCGGTTGCTCATGGAGCAGAAAAAAGACCACCACATGGTCAAAGGTTCCATCCGGAAAAGCCAATTCGGTGGAATCCTGGTGATGCAGGTGGACATTGCTGCCCGGTTTCAGTTTGCGCTTGACATTTTCCAACTGCACCGGTGCCACATCGACCACATCCAGGCGGGCCTCCGGGGCCAACCGTTCCACCACCCGGGGGGTAAAATCTCCGTAGACACAGGCCACCTGCAGGGTGCGACCGGCAATGGTCTCCCCCATCTCCCGCAAGGCCGCATCCCGAAGACGCGCAAAATTGCCCCACAAAATCAGGTTGACCAACCACTGCCGCTCAAAAAAACGCACACCTTTGGGATGCAAATAGGCCCACCAATATGTTTGCTCCAGGTAACGAGGCACCAGCAAGGTATCCGATATGCGCAATTGCAAGGCAACTTCCGCCGTTGAGTTTCCAGCAAGCAACCCCTTTTCCATAGCGTTTACATCCTTATATATTATATTACTCAAACACTTGACACCAAAATGACGCCTGTTTCCCGACCGGAGCGATCCCAATAGCGCAATCGTTCATGTTACCTGTGCAGGGGATAAAAATCAAGCTCTTCTGCACACGGCAGCAAAATCCGGAATCTCTCT
>JADGCE010000093.1 GCA_015229095.1 Magnetococcales bacterium
CAAAGCTGACCAACCGACGTTGTTTCACGTTCCCAGACCTCCCGAAGGTTGCATCTGACTCTTTATGATCTGTTTTGATGTTCAGACGGCCATGCATTGTATGGATGGACACCTTGTTCACCTGGGTCATTCTACCTCTTTGAACGGCAGCACAAACCGGGTGCAGAGTGGTCGAAGCCCAGTGCCCAGGCCCTACAGCTGCGCCAACACATCCAGCAGCCATTGCTCTTTTTTGCGCTGCAACATGGGGCTGGGATGGGCGTAAAAAATGCCATCCTCCCCCACAGGCACGCCGATGGTGCGCCAACCGTGCAGTTGCCGCAGGCATTGACGCGCCAAGGGAGCCAAGGAGGCATCCCGCCCCCAACCGATCAAAACCGGAACCGCTCCCGGTGGACCCATGCAGTGCCGGCACTCCTGATGCCGTTCCGGACAAAAAAGGGAGTGTCTTCCCCCACCCGCCACACCCTCCAATCGGTCGAGGGTTTTCATCAGTTGCACACTCTTCGGCTCCCGCAGATCGGATAAATTGAGCACCCGCGCATGCGACCACCCTCGCGCCGCCATCAGACGCATGATTTGGTATTGGGTATTGTCCGGGCGGGTCAACACCCGCTGCGGTCGCGCCCCGGGCCCCTCCTCCCCCACCCAGCGGGGCTGATAATCCGGCGGTATGGGCTTGGAGGAACCGGGATTCATCATGACAACCAACAGATCCGGCTGACGATGGGGCAGTTGATCCAGATCCGCCGGCGTCCGGGCGTGGGCGATCAGTTCCAGGACGGAGCGGCATGCATAGGGTTGCCCCCCCAGCATGACCTGATAAAAATCTCCATAAACTCCAAATATTTTCTTAAGATCAGCAGCCATCAGGGTGGTGGGACAACGACTAGGCATGGCCTTTGCTCTCCTGCTCTTCCGTGGATGGGGTTCTTGTCAAGATTTTGACTGCGCCATAGCCCAACAGCAGGGTTCCCCTCCCTTCTGCGTCGACCCTTTCAAACAAGGAGCATGCCATGCCTGGAGTACATCAAACCACCGCATCGACCCTGCCTGCCGAAGTGGCGGGCATTACGGGGGCACATCTGTTACAGTATATCGAGCGCATCGAGCGGTTGGAAGAGGAAAAGGCCGAGTTGGGTGAACAGGTCAGAGAACTGTTCCAGGAGGCCAAAAGCGGCGGTTTTGATCCAAAAATTTTGCGCATCGTCCTGCGCGAACGGAAAAGAACGCCGGAAGAGTTGGATGAAGAGGAGACCATGGTCCTCCTGTACAAACAGGCCCTGGGCATGACAACAGGGGCCACTGCCTGATCACGCAGAAGGCTGGGTAAAAGGGGCAATCGCATGGAAACGCAGCATCATACGGAAGAAAATGACGCGGTTTCCCGCCCCAAAACCCGTCGGCGGTGGTGGGTATGGCTGGTGCTCCTGGGTGTGGGTGTGGGGGCAGGCTACTACGGGCTGAATGGCAACAGCATCCCCTGGCGATCCGACAAACAGGAGAAGGGCGGGAGCGGCGGCAAGGGGGGCCATAAAAAGGGCAACCAGCCCGTGCCGGTCCTCACCGCGACCGCCACAACCGGCACCATCCGTCTGCAACTGGAGGCCCTGGGGCGGGTGTTGCCGGCCCAGTGGGTGACGGTGCGCACCCGGGTGGATGGTCAACTGCTGCGTCTGGCCGTCCAGGAGGGGGAACGGGTGGAGGCAGGACAACTGCTGGCCGAAATCGACCCGCGCCCCTTCCAGATCCAACTGGAGCAGGCCAAGGGCCAGTTGACCCGCGACCAGGCCCTGCTGGACAATGCCCGCCGCGATGCCCTCCGCTATCAAACCCTGTTGAAAGAGGATTCGGTCTCCCGCCAGCAGGTGGATACCCAACAGGCCCTGGTGCAGCAATATCAGGGCAGCGTGGCGGTGGATCAGGCCCAGTTGGACAACGCCCATCTGCAACTCTCCTACACCCGTATTACAGCCCCCATAACCGGGGTGACCGGTCTGCGCACGGTGGACCCAGGCAACATGATCCGGCAAAGCGACTCCGCTGGCCTGTTGAGCATCGCCCAAACCCAACCTGTTCACGTGCTCTTTACCCTGCCCGAAGATCGGCTGCCCGCGCTGCTGGCCCGCTGGCAACCCGGCAAAACCCTGCCGGTGGCACTCTATGACCGGGAGCGCAAAAACCGCCTGGCCGAGGGCAAACTGCTCTCCCTGGACAACCAGATCGATACCAGCACCGGCACCATCAAACTGAAAGCCGAATACCCGAACAGCGATGGTGGGCTCTTTCCCAATCAATTTGTCCAGGTGACGGTGACACTGGAGGAGCGTCCGGGGGCCCTGCTGATTCCCAGTGTCGCCATTCAGCGGGGTCGCAAAGGGCCGCATGTCTACCGGGTAGAAAAAGATCAGAGCGTGGCAGTCCAACCGGTCCAAACCGGCCAGGAACAGGAGGGCATGACGGCCATCGAAGCGGGGCTGCAGGCCGGAGAACAGGTGGTGGTGGAGGGCATGGACAAATTGCAGGAGGGAAGCAAAATCCAGGCGGTCTCCCCCACCCAGGAAAAAACGGCGGAGAAAAGCACGCCTCCCCATGAAAAAGGCCGGAAAAAAGAGCAGGGGGCCGATCGCCCCCCCAACCAGCCGCCTGAGCGGGCCAACGGGCCATAACGCGCATGAATCCATCCCGCCTGTTTATACTGCGTCCGGTGGCCACCACCCTGTTGATGCTGGCCATCCTGCTGGCGGGCCTGTTGTCTTACCGAATCCTGCCCCTGTCGGCCCTGCCGGAGGTGGATTATCCCACCATCCAGGTGGTGACCCTCTATCCGGGGGCCAGCCCCTCCCTCGTCGCCACCACCATTACCGCCCCCCTGGAGCGACAATTTGGCCAGATGCCGGGTCTCAACCGCCTCTCCTCCAGCAGCTCCGGGGGCTCCTCCCTCATCACCCTGCAGTTCAGCCTGGCATTGAGCCTGGATGTGGCGGAACAGCAGGTGCAGGCGGCCATCAACGCCGCTGCCAACCTGCTGCCCGGCGACCTGCCCGCCCCTCCCATCTACAACAAGGTCAACCCGGCCGATGCCCCCATCCTGACCCTGGCAATCAGCTCCTCTACCCTGCCTCTGACCAAGGTGCAGGATTGGGTTGAAACCCGTATCATCCAAAAAATTTCCCAAATCCCTGGGGTGGGACTGGTGAGCCAGAGCGGCGGACAACGGCCTGCCGTGCGGATACGGGTCCATCCCCAAGCCCTGGCCGCCTATGGCATCGGCCTGGAAGAGTTGCGCACCACCATCGCCAATGCCAATGTCAACCTGCCCAAAGGGAGCTTTGACGGCCCCCGGCAGGCCTCCACCATCGATGCCAACGATCAACTGAAATCTGCCGAAGCCTTTGCCGATCTGGTGGTGAGTTACCGCAACGGGGCCGCCCTCTTTTTGCGGGATGTGGCAGAGGTGGAAGAAGGTGTGGAAAATAGCCGTCTGGCGGCCTGGAATGGCACAAGCCCTGCCATCATCCTCCAGATCCAGCGGCAACCCGGAGCCAACGTGATCCAGGTGGCCGACCGCGTCCAGCAGTTGCTCCCCCAGTTGCGCGCCTCCCTGCCCGCCAGCCTGACGATTACCGAATGCAGCGACCGAACCCTCACCATTCGCGCCTCGGTGCGGGATGTGCAGTGGGAACTGGTGCTGGCGGTGGCCCTGGTGGTGCTGGTGATCTTTCTGTTTCTGCGCAATCTGCCCGCCACCTTGATTCCCAGTTTTGCACTCCCCCTCTCCCTGGTGGGCACCTTCGCAATCCTCTATCTGGCCGATTTTTCCATCAACAATCTGACCCTGATGGCCCTCACCATCGCCACCGGCTTTGTGGTGGATGATGCCATCGTGGTGATTGAAAATATTGTCCGCCATCTGGAGAGCGGCAAATCCCCCAAGCAGGCAGCCCTGGATGGTTCCCGGCAGATCGCCTTTACCATTGTCTCTCTCACCTTTTCCCTGGTGGCCGTGTTGATCCCCCTGCTGTTCATGCGGGATGTGGTGGGACGGCTGTTCCGGGAGTTTTCCATCACCCTGGCCGTGGCCATTTTGATTTCGGCCGTCGTCTCCCTGACCCTGACACCCATGCTCTGTGCCAAACTGCTGCGTGCGCGCTCTGCCACGGAAAAAAGGGCAGAGGAACACAACGATGGCATGGCGGGCATCATCGCCGTGTATGGGAAATTATTGAACCATGTGCTGCAGCGGCAAACCCTGACCCTGCTGCTCTCCCTGGCCACCCTGGTCTTGACCGTTATACTTTATCTGATTATTCCGAAAGGATTTTTTCCACAACAAGACACCGGCTTGATCCAGGGTATCAGCCAGGCTCCGGCCAGCATCTCTTTTGCCGCCATGGCCCGGCACCATCAGGCGTTGGCCCAGACCATTCTGGCGGACCCGGCGGTGCAGGGATTGACCGCCCATATCGGCATCGATGGCACCAATACAACCCTCAACAGCGGTCGCCTGCTGATCTCCCTGAAACCTAAACAGCTGCGCGGGGGCACCCCCCTGGCCGAGGTGATCCAGCGTCTGGAGGCCTCATGCGCCGCATTGCCGGGCATTTCCCTCGCCCTGCAACCCGTGCAGGATTTAACCCTGGAGGAGCGGGTAAGCCGCACCCAATATCAATTCAGCCTGGAATCCCCCAGCACGGAGCTCCTCAACCTCTGGGTGCCCCGACTGCTGGAGCGGTTGCAGAGCCTCCCCACCCTGCGGGATGTGGCCAGCGACCAGCAGGCCGATGGTCTGCAGGCCTATCTGGTGATCGACCGGGATGCGGCGGCCCGCCTGGGCGTCACCGCGACCGCCATCGACAACGCCCTCTATAATGCGTTTGGGCAACGGTTGATCTCCACCCTCTTTACCCATGCCAACCAATACCGGGTCGTATTGGAGGTCAAACCGGAACCCGACCAGGGCGTCAGGGCCCTGGACCACCTGTGGGTTACCTCCAGTCAAGGCGAGCAGATTGCCTTAAGCAGCGTTGTCCGCCTGGAGGAGCGACTGGCCCCTCTGGTTCTGCATCGGCAAGAGCAATTTCCGGCCACTACCCTCTCCTTCAACCTGGCCCCCGGAGCCTCTCTGGGGGAGGCGGTGGCCGCCATCGAAGCCGCCCAGCAGGAGATCGGCCTGCCGGAAGAGATTCAAAGCCGCTTCCAGGGGGCCGCTCAGGCCTTTCAGGTCGCGCTGGAAAACCAGGTGTGGCTGATCCTGGCGGCGGTGGTCACCCTGTATATCGTCCTGGGGGTGCTCTACGAAAGTTATGTGCATCCCCTGACCATTCTCTCCACCCTCCCTTCCGCCGGGGTGGGGGCACTCCTTGCCCTGCTGATCAGCGGCCACGAGCTGGGCATCACCGCCCTCATTGGCATCATTCTGCTCATCGGTATCGTCAAAAAAAATGCCATTCTGATCATCGATTTTGCCCTGGATGCACAACGCAACCAGGGGCTTGCCCCCCGGGAGGCCATCTATCAAGCCTGCCTGTTGCGCTTCCGGCCCATCCTGATGACCACCCTGTCGGCCATGCTGGGAGCCCTGCCGCTCATGTTGAGCAGTGGGGTGGGGTCCGAGTTGCGGAATCCCCTGGGCATCACCCTGGTGGGCGGGCTGTTTCTGAGCCAACTGATCACCCTGTTTACGACCCCTGTCATCTATTTGGCTTTTGACCGCTGGCGGCAGCGGTTGGCCCCCACACCTCCCGCCAGGGAGGCCTCCATGGAGCCCACCGGGGAGCGGTTCCCATGAATCCCGCCGCCCTTTTTATCCATCGACCGGTGGCCACCGCCTTGTTGACCCTGGGGGTGGTGTTGGCGGGGTTGCTCGGCTTGCAGTTGCTGCCCGTCTCCCCCTTGCCGCAGGTGGATTTTCCCACCATTTCGGTGCAGGCCAGCCTGCCGGGGGCCAGCCCGGAGACCATGGCAGCCACCGTGGCCAGCCCCCTGGAACGCACCCTGGGGCGCATTGCGGGTGTCACCGAAATCACCTCCTCCAGCAGTTTGGGCAGCAGCCGGGTCACCCTGCAATTTGATCTGAACCGGGATATCAACGGAGCCGCACGGGATGTCCAAGCGGCCATCAATGCCGCCCGCGCCCTGCTGCCCTCCGGTCTGCCCAGCAATCCCAGCTATCGCAAAGCCAATCCCACGGAGATGCCCGTCATGGTTCTCGCGCTCACCTCGGAGCAGCAGAGTCAGGGTGCGCTGTACGATCTAGCCGCCACGGTATTGGCGCAAAGGTTGGCACAGTTGGAAGGGGTGGGACAGGTCAGGCTGGGGGGCAGTTCACTGCCCGCTGTGCGGGTGGCATTGGACCCTGGTCTGTTGCAACAGCGCAACATCGGCTTTGAAGAGGTGCGGGGTGCCATCGCCGCCAGCAACGCCCACCGTCCCAAGGGGGGTCTGGAGCAGGGGGAACGCTACTGGAGCGTGGATGCCAACGACACCCTCGGCACCGCCGATCAATACCGCTCTGTCATCGTCACCTGGCGCAACCATGCCCCGGTGCGTCTGGGAGAGCTGGGAGAGGTGGTGGATTCGGTCCAGGATGCGCGCAATGCCGGTTCCGCCAACGGCAAACCTTCGGTCCTGCTGCTGGTCGACCGGCAATCGGGGGCCAATATCATCGAAACCGTGGAGCGGATCTATCGGCTGTTGCCGAGATTGCGCAGCACGCTGCCTTCCGACATTGCGCTGACGGTATTGCTGGACCGCACCCCCACCATTCGAGCCTCCCTCCGGGAGGTGGAACAGAGCCTGTGGGTGGCCATTGTCATGGTCATCCTGGTGGTTTTTCTCTTTCTCCGCGATGGACGTGCGGCTTGGATTCCCGGCGTGGCGGTGCCGGTTTCTCTGCTGGGCACCTTTGGGATCATCTACCTGCTGGGCTACAGCCTGAACAATCTCTCCCTGATGGCCCTCACCATCGCCACCGGCTTTGTGGTGGATGATGCCATTGTGGTGTTGGAAAATATCAGTCGCCATCTGGAGAAAGGCCACTCCCCACTGCAGGCCGCTTTGCGGGGGGTGCAGGAGGTGGGATTCACGGTGCTCTCCATGACCCTTTCCCTGGTGGCAGTCTTTATTCCGATCATGGCCATGGGAGGCATTGTGGGACGCCTCTTTCGAGAATTTGCGGTCACCCTGGGGGTCGCGGTGCTGGTCTCTCTGGTGGTCTCCCTGACCACAACCCCTGCCCTCTGTGCCCGTCTGCTCCGACGCAACCCGGATCCGGCCCAAACATCCTCCGCTGAACCGGGGGCCCAGGGCGGCACCCGGTTCTATCAATCCATACTGAAACGGTACACCCGCAGTCTGGATTGGACCCTGCGCCACCCCCTGATAACCCTGCTGGGTCTGCTGGCCACCATCGGCTTGAACATCCACCTGTATATCACTATTCCCAAAGGATTTTTCCCGCAACAAGACATTGGTCGCCTGACCGGCTCCATCCAGGGGGATCAGGGCATCTCTTTTCAGGCCATGCAGCGCAAACTGGACCGTTTCGTGGAGTTGGTGCGCCAGGATCCGGCGGTCTCCCATGTCGTCGCCTTCACCGGCGGGGGGCAACGCAACAGCGGCATCCTGTTTGTCTCTCTCAAACCCCGCTCGGAACGCTCTCCCCTGGAACAGGTCTTGGGGCGGTTGCGCAAAAGGTTTGCCCAGGAGGCCGGGGCCACCGTGACGTTTCAAGCGGCCCAGGAGATCCGGGTGGGAGGACGGCAGAGCGGCAGCACCTACCAGTATACCTTGCAATCCGATGATCTGGAGGCGTTGCGCCACTGGGAGCCCCGCATCCGCCATGCGCTCTCCCAATTGCCCCAGATTACCGATCTCTCCAGCGACCAGAACGAAAAAGCCCTCTCCACCCAGATCACCCTGGATCGGCTTCATGCGGCCCGCCTGGGCGTCACCCCTCGCTTGCTGGATCTCACCCTCAACGACGCCTTCGGCCAACGGCAGGTCTCCACCCTGTATACCCCCCTGAACCAATATCGGGTGGTGATGGAGGCGGCCTCCCCCTTTCTGCAAGATGCCACCGCCCTGAACGCCCTTTTCATCAAAACTCCCCAAGGGGTCCAGGTGCCCTTGCGGGCCATCGGTCAGATCGCCCCCGGCGTGAGCGCCCTGTCGGTCAACCATCAAGGTTTGCTGGCCGCCTCGACACTCTCCTTCAATCTGGCCCCCGGCTTCAGCCTTTCCCAAGCCACCCAGGCCATTGAAGAGAGTTTTGCCCGTCTGGGCACCCCGATACAGGGAAGCTTTCAGGGCACAGCCAAAGTCTTTCAAGCCTCCCTGGACAATCAACCCTGGCTGATCCTGATGGCCATACTGTCGGTCTATATCATCCTGGGCATACTCTACGAAAGCTATATCCACCCCTTGACCATCCTCTCCACGTTGCCATCCGCCGGTGTCGGAGCCCTGTTGGCCCTGCTGGCCACCGGCCAGGAGTTCAACCTGATGGCCATGATCGGGGTGATATTGCTGATCGGTATTGTCAAAAAAAACGCCATCTTGATGATTGATTTCGCCCTGGAGCTGGAGCGCGGCCAGGCCGTTTCCCCCCGGGAGGCGATTCGTCAGGCTGCGCTGCTGCGGCTGCGGCCCATTCTGATGACCACGACGGCGGCCCTGTTTGGGGCACTGCCCCTGGCCCTGGGCAGCGGCGATGGCTCAGAGTTGCGCCATCCCCTGGGCAGCGCCATTGTGGGCGGGTTGTTGTTGAGTCAACTGCTGACCCTCTATACCACGCCCGTGGTCTATCTCTATCTGGACCGTTTGCGGCACGGCTGGTACGGTAAAGGGCGTGCAACGAAGCCCGGAGAAGCTTGAAGGAAAAACCTTTTTGCCCGCGCCATGGGAGTGATACCATGCAACCTTTTGCAGGAGGCAGGAATGGTGCATTTTCGTAGCAAGATCTCTTCATGGATGCGGTGGGTGCTCCTGTGCACGGCCATCGCCCCTGCGTGGGCGGAGATGACCACCCCGGAAGAGGGGATGCGCCGTTATGCAATCGTGCCCCTGGAGGCCGATCTGTCGGGACTGACACCCAGGGAAAAAAGCATGCTGCCCCTGTTGCGGGAAGCGGCCCAGGCCATGGAGGCCGTTTTTTGGCGACAGAGCTACGGCGATCCGGAGGCGTTGTTTTCCCTGCCCTGGAGCCCGGCTGCCCGGCAGTTGTTGCAGATCAATTTCGGTCCCTGGGACCGTCTGGAGGGCAACCGGCCTCTGTTGCCCGGCATTGCCCCCAAACCCCCGGGTGGCCGTTATTATCCGCCGGATTTGAGCAAAGCCGACCTGGAAGCGGCGGCCCAGAAACAGCCCGCCCTGACGGATCCCTTTACCCTGGTGCGGCGGGATGAGCAGGGCACCCTGCAGGCGGTGCCCTACCATCAGGCTTTTGCCCCCTGGCATACCCTGGCGGCTGACCGTCTGCAGCGTGCGGCAGCGTTGTCCGAAGAGGAGGGATTGGCCCGCTATCTGCGGCTGCGGGCCGAAGGATTGCGGACGGACCACTATCGTGCCAGCGATATGGCCTGGATGGAGATGAAGGAAAACCGCCTGGATCTCATCATCGGCCCCATAGAGACCTATGAGGATGGCCTGCTGGGTGTCAAGGCGGCCCACGAGGCCCTGCTGTTGCTCAAAGATCGCAGCTGGGATGCGCGTCTGGCACGCTACACCCAACGGCTCTCCACCTACCAGAGCCGGTTGCCAACACCGGCAGCATATCGGACGGAAACACCGGGATTGGAGTCGGATCTGGGGGTCTATGATCTGCTGCAGATGAACGGCGATGCGGCGGCCACCCGTCCCATCGCCATCAACCTGCCCAACGACGAGCAGGTACAACTGGCCAAGGGTTCCCGACGCCTGCAGTTGCGCAATGCCATGCGGACCAAGTTTGATACCATTTTATATCCCATGGCCCAGGAGCTGTTGGACCCGCAGCAGTGGCCCCAGGTCACCTTTGCGGCCCTCTTTGCCAATACCCTCTTCCACGAAGTGGCCCATGGCCTGGGCATCAAACAGACGATCAACGGCAAGGGACGGGTGACCGATGCCCTGCAGGAGGATGCCTGGATGATGGAGGAGGGCAAAGCCGACGCACTGGCCTTGTGGCTGGGGGATCTGGATGCCACCCTGGAAACGGAGGGTTCGGAGGATGCGAGCGTCCCGGCAGAACAGCGCTATCTGACAGAATTCGCCTCCCTCTTCCGTTCCATCCGTTTTGGTGCCAGCAGTGCTCATGCCCGTGCCAATGTGATCCGTTTCAACTATTTGCGGGAGAAAGGGGCCTTCACCCGCAACGCAACAGGCCGCTACCGGGTGGATCTGGCCCGCATGAAGGCGGCTTCTGCAGAGCTGGCCCAACATCTGTTGCGCCTGCAAGGCGATGGGGATGCGCCAGGGGTGCGGGCCTTGGAGCAGCAGTATGGCAAACGGGATGAGGCGTTGCTGGCCGACCTGCGCCGGATGGAGGGGGCAGGTATCCCCTTTGATGTGGTGTTCCAGG
>JADGCE010000094.1 GCA_015229095.1 Magnetococcales bacterium
TTCTCCGACTCTACGCCTCAATGCCATACTGACGGATCTTGTTGTGCAACGACTGGCGGGTGATGTCCAGCAGTTGGGCGGCCTGCAGCTTGTTGCCCTGGGTTCTTTCCAGCGCTGTGCGGATCAGGCGAATTTCCAACTGTTCCCGTTGTTGAGGCAGGGAGAGCGTCTCCAGCTCTGTCCATCCCCGCTGACTGGTTCCACTGGCGTGGGACTGCGCGGCGGGCAGGGAACAGTGATGCGCGGTGATCGTGGCACCGCTGGGCGTCAACGCCACCAGTCGCTCGATCTCATGCTGCAACTGCCGGACATTGCCCGGCCAGTTGTACGCCTCAAAGCGGGCCAGGGTCTCCGCTGAAAATCCCAGAACCTGCTTGTTGAACCGCTGATTGACCTCCAGCAAAAACATCATGGCCAGGGGGACAATATCCGTGGCGCGCTCCCGCAAGGGTGGCAGGGTGAGATCCACGGAAAAGAGTCGGAAAAAGAGATCCTCCCGAAAACGGCCCTTGGCGACCTCATCCTGTAAATTTTTGGCGGAGGCGCTGATGATGCGAAAATCATAGCGATGCAGCCGATTGCCTCCCAGGCGCATCCCCTCTTTTTCCTGAATGGCCCGTAAAAATTTGGGCTGGATCGTCAGGGGCATTTCGGAAATTTCATCCAGGAAGAGCGTGCCCCCCGTCGCCTCTTCAAAACGGCCCATGCGGCTGGCGCCCGCGCCGGTGAAGGCCCCCTTTTCATAACCGAAAAATTCACTCTCCATCAAATTTTCCGGGATGGCCGAGCAGTTGACCGCGACAAACGGTCGACCACGGCGATCGCCGGACTGTTCGTGGATCATGCGGGCGATAATCTCTTTGCCGGTACCGCTTTCACCTGTGATAAAGACATTGACGGGCAGAGAGCCGATTTGGCGCACCACTTCCAGAACCTGCCGCATGGCGGGACTGTCGGCAATAAAGCCCCGTTGCTCCGCTGTCTGAAAATCGGATCGGGTGATCTCTTCATGCATGTGTTTGGAAATGCTTATGATCTCTTCGGATATGGCGTTGTGTTCGATGGCGAGAGCCAGAAAGCGTACCACCTGCTGTAGCAGCAGCTCATCCTGCCTGTTGAAACCCTCGCCGCCGCACTTGTTCAACACCTGTACCGCCCCGATGCAGCGTTTTTCTGCCAGGCTGAAGATGGGCACACTGATCAGGTTGCGGGTGATAAAATCGGTCTTTTGATCCACCAGCAGGTGAAAACCATGGTGACTCTCCAGGCCAGAGCCAAAAATGGTCTCTCCACTGGAGATGGTGCGCCCGACAATACTGCCCTCCTTGGGGGCAACAATTTCCTTTTCGTGCAGGCCTGTACCAAATTTCAACCAGGCATTGTCCCCATCGGCACTGTAAATGAAAATGCTGCACCGCTCGGCCTGTACCAGGGCGGGGAAGGTGGAGACAAAAAAACGCATCAGAACTTCATAATCTTTCGTCGTCCATGCGCGGGTAACACGGTCCAGCAGAGCCTTGAGGGAGACGAGACGCTGTTTGGTTTCGATTGTTTTCAACATTTATCCGGCCAGAGCACGCGGCTGTTTGGGGTGTCGTTCTTGCGGATTGCCGGGGGGCAGCGAAAAACGGGAGAGCAACTGAAAGACCTCCATGACGCTCTCCTGGGGCAGACGCAGCAACTGCGCCGTCTCCTGGACATCCGCACCACTCAGGGCCAAGTCGATGATCTGCTGCCGTGTCACCGTCGGGCGGGGTTTGATCTGATAGTTCAGGAGAAACACACGCCGTGTGCAGGGTGGGTTTTGACAGATAAAGCGCTGCGCACCATTGGGTTGTCTTCCGTATTTGACCACATTCAAACTGTCACAATCGGGACAGCGTACCTCGACGACGGCCATAGTCGCTCCTCCTGGGTGGACGCTTTGGGGGGGATGCCCGTCGTGCGGGGGGGATGTTCCCGCCGCCGACCGGTTCACCGGACCCAGGGTCTCACTCAACTTTTATGCCAATAAGTAAAAAGCGGTCAAGTATGCGTTTTTTGTCTCTGCGGACGGCGTGGTGACCGTTGAGAGACTCTGCGAGGAAAAATGTTCCGTCCCGGCAGAGCAGAAAGTGCCCATGCCCGTGGATGCTGCCGCCTGTTTTTCAGTTAATCACAGTAAAATCAATTTTTTGTTTGGTTGGACCTGAAGTTGCATCTCCACGGTGGTACAGGGGAGAGTTTCTGGTCTCTCCCTCTCTTTGACGTGTTCCGACCTCTTCCGGCGTCACACAACCCCAAAGGAGATCTCCATGGCAAACATTCCTGCGGTTATCACCCACCTTTCCGATACCACCCTCTCCTCCCTGAAAGAGGGGTTGGACAGGCTGGCCGGTGGCTTGAAAGTCCGGTTGCCCGCCGGAGAGGGAGAGACAGAGCCCAGCGGGGAACGGGGTGAGGCCTCGCTGTTGGTCTTGGGGGGGCGTTGGTCCGGGGAGCGTGTGCCTGCGGACTTGCAGACATGGAATCAAACCACCTTGCAGGTCAACGATGGCATTGCCATGACCCAGGTGGCAAGTGCCGGGTTGGACGATATTCAGGCCGACTTGCAGCGGTTGCAAAAACTGGTGCTGGCGAGCCGCAACAGCCTGTTGAGCGATGAGGAGCGGTTGGCGTTGCAACGGCAGGCCGAGCTGATCTCCCACACCATTGGTCAAAAAGTGCACAGCACCCGCTACAATGGCCTGCCCTTGCTGGCCAGTACCAAGGCGATTTTGTTGCAAACCGGTGTGGAGGGTCATGCCCGGACCCATCTCGATCTGCCCGATCTCTCCAACGCCTTTGCCTCGGTGGATCTGCGCAGCAGTGCCGGAAGCGACGCGGCCCAACTCTCTTTGCAAAAAGAGCAAGCCTTGGTGGAGATGGCGCAGTCCCGGTTGGCCTCCCAACAGGTAGAACTCCAGGATGCCGTGAGCACCTTGGACAGCCGCATGCTCTCCCGCATGGGGAGCAGTCGCTCCTTGACCACGCCCGAGGAAGGGGAGAGTGTTGCCCGGCAGATTGCTGCCCTGATTCGGGATCAGGCGGTCATGGCGTTCCAGGTGCAGGCCAATCAAACCGCCAGCCGGGTCCAACAACTGATCTAGGGTGGTCACTGCGCCGGTCGGCTCCCCCAACGTGTCCAGAATCGTCACCTTGGCACAACGCCTCTCGCTGCCGTTGCTCTTTTTCGCGGGGCTGTTCGTGGGCTGGGTGGAGCTCCATGCGGCCTGGTCGCCGGTTGTGGTGGTTGGTACTTACGATAACAGGCCTTTGGTTTTTGAAGCTGCCGATGGGGAGTTGCAAGGTCTCTTTTTGGATGTGCTGCGTGCTGTCGCGCAGGAGGAGGGATGGCAACTGACCTATCTGCACGCCACCTGGGCCGAGCAACTGGACAACCTGAAGAGTGGCAAGATCGATCTGCTTGTGGACGTTGCCGCAGCCCCGGAACGGGAGCGCTGGTTTGATTTCAACCAGGAAGGGCTGTTCATCAACTGGGGGCAAGTCTATCTGCCGGAGGAGTCAACCGTTCAATCTTTGCTGGATCTGCAAGATCAGCGGATTGCCGTGGTCCGCGAGGATATTCATGCCAGCCACTTTCAATCTTTGCTGCGGGGTTTTGCCGTCTCCAGCGTGTTGGTCGAGGTGGGGTCATACGAAGAGGTTCTCAACCGCATCGCCCGCCACGAGGTGGATGCCGGGGTGGTCAACCATCTCTTCGGTCTGTTGAATGACGGCAACGGCAGCCAGACAGTCAAGGCCAGTTCCATTCTTTTCAATCCCAGCCATATCGGTTTTGCCACTGCGAAAGGAAAACATCGTGCCCTGTTGCAGGCCATCGATCGCCATATGAGCCAGTGGAAAGCCGACAAACATTCCGTGTATTATCGCGCATTGGAAAAATGGTTGCACGCACCGGAGAAACGCCCTGAAATACCCGCCTGGGTACGTTGGCTGGTGTTGGGCTTTGTGCTGTTGCTGATGCTGGCGATCGGCATCACCGTGTTGCTGCGTCGGCAGGTGGCGAGACAGACAGAGGCCTTGCGGAGGGAAATTCAAGAGCGGCAGCGGGTGGGGCAAATATTGGTGCAGACCAATGCAGATCTGGAGCGGACGGTGCGGTCGCGCACCCAGGAATTGACCATCACCAACGACTATTTGCTGCAGGCCAAAGAGCAGGCCGAGCAGGCCAGTCGGGCCAAGTCGCACTTTTTGGCCCACATGAGCCACGAAATCCGTACCCCCATGAATGCCATTATCGGTCTCAGCAGCCTGGCCATCAAGGAGGAGCTGTCGCCGTTGGTGCGCGACTATCTGCAAAAAATTGGCCGTTCCGCCCAGTCGTTGCTGATGATCATCAACGATATTCTCGATTTTTCCAAAATTGAGGCCGACAAGATGGAGCTGCGGCAAGGGCTCCTCTCTCTGCCGGAACTGTTTGCCCGTCTGGAAGATCTGTTCCGCTATGCCGTGGAAGAAAAAAAACTGGCGTGGCAACTGAGCCTGCCTGGGGAACTGCGGCTGGAGTTGGGGGGAGATCCGGAACGGCTGCAACAGATTTTGGTAAATCTGCTCGGCAATGCCCTGAAATTTACCCACACCGGCCATATCCACTTGCAGGCAACCCTCAAAGAGTGGCGACCGCCCCATCTGTGGATCACCTTTGCGGTACACGACAGCGGTATCGGCATCCCTGCTGAGCATCTGCCTAAACTGTTTCAGCCGTTCGTGCAGGCTGACAGCACGATTTCCAGGCAGTATGGTGGCACCGGCCTGGGCTTGACCATTTGTCGGCGGTTGGTCGACTTGATGGGGGGAACCCTGTGGGTGACCAGTGAACCGGGAGTGGGCAGCTCTTTCTATTGCACGGTGCCGTTTGTGGTGGATGCCTACCCCCCGGTCAACGGCTTTATGCCGTTGACGGAACTGCGGAGAGAACAAGAGCGCAGCGATTATGAGGCGCAGGCGCAGGTTTTGTTGCGTGGCGTGTCGATCTTGCTGGTGGAGGATCATGCCATCAACCAGGAGGTGGCGCGGGCCATTCTGGAGGGAGTGGGTATGCATGTGGTGATTGCCAACCACGGGCGGGAAGCCCTGGAGTGTTTGAGCCGGCAGAGCTTCGATGCGATACTCACGGATCTGCAGATGCCGGAGATGGATGGCTATGAGATCACGCGCCAAATTCGTGCCAACCCGGCCTACAGCGAGCTTCCCATCATCGCCATGACCGCCCACGCTGCTCTGGAAGAGCGGGAGAGTTGTCTGGCCGTGGGGATGAATGATCACATCAGCAAACCCGTGGATCCAGAACGCCTGTTTGCCAGCCTGCTGCGCTGGGTGTCACCGCTGCACCCTCTGACAGCCGAGCCTGTTCCCGTTGTCTGTGAAAAAATGACCGAGGTGGGGGAAACCCTGCCGGAAACGGTGCCAGGGATTCAGTTGGCTGCCGGAGTGCGCCGGGTCCGGGGTGACTCCCGGCTGTTTGTGCAATTGTTACAGGATTTTGCGCGGAGCCATGCCGGTTTGGCCGAGGAGATGCAAAGCTTGTTGACACCCCCCATATCGTGGGAAGCGGCGGCACGATTGGCCCATACCATCAAAGGGTTGGCGGGCAATCTGGCGGCCATGCCACTTGCGGATGCCGCAGCCACGTTGGAAAGCCTGCTCACCGCCCGCCATGCCCAGGGCTTGCCGGAGGCGTTGGCCGCTTTTCAGGTGGCAATCCGCATCGTGTTGGAGTCGATCCAGGTGTTGGCCGAGATGCTCCCGTCGGCCTGCCCTGCCCAGCCCGCCGGGGGCGACGACACGAATCGGCCACAGATCCAACAAAACGTGCAGCAGCTGCAAGGTTATTTGGAGTGTCAGGACAGTCGGGCCATGGAGGCCGTGGCACGCTTGCGGGAGGCCCTGCCGGGAGAGCGCTGGCAAAAAAGCCTGCAGGAGCTGAGCCAAGCCCTGGACCTGTTTCAGTTTGATGAGGCCCGGAAGGTGCTGACCACACTGGTGCAACAGCTGCCGGCAGATGCAACCGATACGGTCACCCCACACAGCGGAGATGGGGCGCCACAACCTGCGAGGCATCCATGAACCCTCTCTTTTTTGCCCTTGTCGCGGTGGGCTTTTGCGCCACGGCCTGGCAGCAGCTGCATTGGCAGCCCCAGGCCGGGGAGAGTGCGCCCATGCACCTGTTGACACGGAGCATGCTGGAGACCGCCAGCTCCTCGGTGACCTTGGCCATGGGTCTGATAGGCAGCATGGCCCTCTTTTTGGGGTTGATCAAAGTGGCTGAGAAGGGGGGATTGTTGACCATTCTGGCCCGGCTTATCCGTCCGGTCATGGTGCGGCTCTTTCCGGATGTGCCCGCCGATCACCCGGCCATGGGTGCCATGATTCTCAACCTGGCCGCCAATGCCCTGGGTCTGGGCAATGCCGCAACCCCCTTTGGCATTCGGGCCATGCAGGAGCTGGATCGCCTGAATCCCCACCCGGGCACCGCCACCAATGCCATGGCCCTGTTTTTGGCCATCAACACTGCCAGCATCACCCTGGTCCCCAGCAGCGTGATCGCCGTGCGTGCCTCCCTGGGTTCGCAGGATCCAGCGGCTGTGTTGCCCACCACCCTGTTTGCCACGCTCTGTGCCACCCTGGCCGCCATCCTGGGAGCCAGGCTGTTGCAAGGCTGGTTTGCGCCACCGGTGGCGTCGGGGGAGGCGGGGAGCACACAGGGTGTGGCACCGCTGGAACCGTTGGCGAACGGAGAGGCCATGGCCGATACCACCGCCTACCCCGCCTGGGTTTCATTCATGGCCATCGGCGGTATGGTGGGATTGATCCCGGTGACCATTGCCTATGGCAAACACTTTTCTGTCTGGCTGATACCGGGTCTGGTGGTGGGATTTTTGGGGTTTGGTCTGTTGCGCGGGGTGCGGGTGTATGAGGCCTTTGTGGAGGGTGCGCGGGAGGGGTTTGATGTGGCAGTGCGCATTATCCCCTATCTGGTGGCCATTCTGGTGGCGGTCAGCATGTTTCGTTCCAGCGGGGCCATGGGCTATCTGGTGCAACTGCTGTCACCCCTCACCACCCCCCTGGGATTGCCTGCCGAGGCCTTGCCCATGGCCCTGTTGCGCCCCTTTTCCGGCTCCGGGGCTTACGGGGTGATGACCGCCATCATGCAGGATCCCGCCATTGGCCCGGACAGCTATGTGGGTATGTTGGTCAGCACCATTCAGGGCTCCACCGAAACCACTTTTTATGTTTTGGCAGTCTATCTGGGGGCCGTCCAGGTGCGTCAGATGCGGCATACCCTGGCAGCGGCCCTGCTGGCGGACCTGGCGGGTTTGACGGCGGCTGTTTTTATCTGTTCCCTGCTGTTCGGCGGTCGTTGATGCACACGCCCCTGGCAGAAAACCCGTCCGCCGAGGCCCTGCAGCGGCACTGGCTGGAAAATCTGCTGCGGATGGAACCGGTCAGTCATCGGGAGGTGTTGGCCAGGATGCAGAGCATACTGCAGGCGCCGCCGCCTCCTGCATTTTTTGCCGTGCTGGGATTGCATGACTGGCAGCTGCTGAAAAAGAGAACCCTGAGCCGTTATTATCCGTCGCTGCAGGTGTTCGCCTGGCTGCGTGCCCTGGAGCAGGTGCAGCCGTTCCACGTCACCCGGTTGATCGGGGCGTTGCAGCGGTGGTGCAGCAGTCAGCCACGGAGGATCAGAGGTCACCTGGAGCGGATCGAAAGAGACCTGCCCCTGTTTGCCCTGCTGACGGACAATTTTTCCGAGGAGGGCTTTTTGAGCGTCGCCCATCATGTGGTGTGGCGGGTATTGGGTGGGTCGCAGGAACAGCCCGCCCACCTGGTGGCCGCCGTACAACTGGCCGATGCGCTGGAGCAGTGGTTTGAGCAGCACAGCCGATATTTTGAGCAGATAGAGATCACACCTTGACGGAGAAAGCCGGAGCAGGCTGTCAGGCGGGGGAGCTTTCAATCATCCCGTAAAGAAGCTGGATCTCCGCCGGCCACAGGCTTGCGTCGATGGTTTCCAGGATCAGGGGCATCTCGTCCAGACGGGCGTCGTTGACAATCCTGCGGAACAACTCAACCCCCAATTTGCCCTTGCCAATATTTTCATGACGGTCCACCCGGCTGCCCAGGTCGGGCTTGGAATCGTTGAGATGCATCCCCTTCAGATAGCGCAGGCCGACAATGCGCTCAAAATCCGTAAAAAACTGCTGATAGCCTTCTTCGGTACGCAGTTCATAACCGGCGGTAAAGGCGTGGCAGGTGTCGAGACAGACCCCCACTCGGGATTTGTCTTCCACCCGATGGATGAGGGCAGCGAGCTGCTCCAGACGGTATCCCAGGTTGGAACCCTGGCCTGCGGTATTTTCGATCACCGCCGTGACGCCCTGGGTGGCTGCCAGGGCGCGATTGAGGGCCTCTCCGATAAGATCCAGACAGGCCTCTTCGGATATCTGGCGCAGATGGCTGCCGGGATGAAAATTCAGCAGCGGCAAACCCAGGAGCGCGCAGCGTTGCAGTTCGTCGATAAAGGCGTGCAACGATTTTTCCCACGCCGAGGGATCCGGGTTGCCCAGGTTGATCAAATAGCTGTCGTGAGGCAATACATCCTGGGGACGATAGCCCCCGGTCGCCATGTGGGTGTGAAACGCCTCAATCTGCCGGTTCGTCAGCGGTGGAGCCTGCCATTGCCGCTGATTTTTGGTGAACAAGGCGAAGGCTTTGGCTCCGATGGCAGCGGCATTCAAGGGGGCCTGTTCCACACCGCCGGCGCTGCTGACATGGGCACCGATGCGTTTCATGGATTATTTGCGCGCCTTCTTGCTGCGGGGGGATGGTTTGCCCCGCCGTTTGCCGGATTTTTTGGGCGGGGGTGATTTTTTGCGCTCTTTTCCCCCGCTTTTGGCGGGCTTGCCCACGCCGTGCAGGCAGGCTACCTGCTCTTTTTTTGCACTGGGGAGCAGGGCATCGATCATGGACTGGAACTCAGGCTCGATGGTGCCAGCGGCTTGCGCCGTCCTGCTGTCCATCGGAGGGGGAGCGGCGCTTTTTTTGGACTTGCTCTTGGGGCGCCGTTTTTCATTATCCAGGGCGACGGACAACCCTTCCTGGAACAGCTGCTCATCGACCTGGGCGGATTTGTCCAGCCGCTTGCGCCCCTGGGGCACAATCGGCTCACCGGGATTGTTGGGGGGTTGTTTTTTCATGAGGTGTTTCTCTCAATACGACATCTAACGGAGGAATAGGGAAAAAATTGTCAGGAAGGAAAAGGCGATCACGCTGATCACCACCCCGGAAAAGGCCTCCTTTTTGACAGTGTCCATGCGTGTTTCCAGGGTATTGACCATCCTGCCTGATTCAGCGGCGGTGTGGACCACCTCTTTGACTTTGCTGTTCAGTCCATCCAACTCCGCCAATCTTTTTTTCAGGGTTTCTTTGTCTGTTTTTTGCGTGTTAAGAATGGTTTGCATGCTTTCCATCAGCGCGTGCACGTCGGCCTCCAGTTGCTGGATGCGCAGCTCATGCTGCGACAATACGGAGTGATCCTGCGCGATATAGTTGTGCAACTCGCTGGATGTCGCACTGCTGTCTGACTCTTCGTCCATTATTCCACACCTCGATAACAGGGGAGCACCGTTGGATCAGCCGGGAGCGCTGCCTGCCGCATGTACAACGCCTCGGCTGTTTGCAGATCCGCAGGCCGGTTGATGTTAAAGAATGGGTCTGTTCCATCGGCCAGTGGGGCAAACACCCTTTGCTGGTGGGGGTGTTGCCTGAACCAATCGCGCAAGGAGAACTGTTGCCTGACAAGGGTCTCTGTCAACGGTGGCAGCACTCTCCGGGGCCACAGGGCAACGACATAATGACACTGGCCGGCACTCTGGGCGACCACCATCGTATGGTCGGAGTCCTGCCGCACAGGTTCTTGCATTTTTGCCAACAGATCGGTGGGCAGAAAAGGCAGATCCACGGCGACGGAGAGTATCCATTCGGCGTCAGTCGCCACGAAGGCCGCCTCAATCCCGGCCAGGGGCCCCTGGTAGCCGTCGCGCAAATCGGCGACGACAGGCGCGCCAAAGGCCGCCAGACGGGCTGGATCCCCATTGGCACTGACCACTACCCGCTCCACCTGGGGTGACAGGCGCTCCATGACGTGGGCCAACAGCGGTCGCCCGGCCAGGGGGAGCAAGGCTTTGTCTGCGCCACTCCCCATGCGCCGGGCCAACCCGCCGGCCAGGATCAAGCCGACCACCTGGGACAGAGCAGGGCCCATTGGCTGTGCGGAAACTTTCATTCCTCATTAGAAAGCACATTCTGATCAGAAAATCAAGCAAACATCGCGCAATTTTTTGTTGTTGCGCCTGGTATGGCCGACAGGGTTCACCACTGGGTCTTGATTCTCGCTGCCCTCCCTCCCCCTTTTAATAGTTTTTTATTATCAGGGGTCCAGGGGGATTATCCCCCTGGCGGGG
>JADGCE010000095.1:0-3106 GCA_015229095.1 Magnetococcales bacterium
GGGAGGCAGACGACCGACCGCGCAGGGCCTTCTGCGGATCAGCGCAGCATAAAACCCCGTTCCATGGGGCCATGCAGGATGGCTGTAATGGTTGCCTGGGGCAGCTTGACTCCCTGGTAGGCGATACCCCGCAGCTCCAGACCGTGGGCAAAAGAGCGCAGATGGTTGTAGGAGTCTTTCTGGAGTTCGGAATAGACCCGTTTAAGATCGGCTTGGGTGGTTGTCTTTATGGCATCCTCCAGATCCAGAATATTGATCTCCTCCTCCAGGGCGCAGGCCCGCAACGCCTCCTCCACCGACTGCGCGCCGCGTTGCGCCAGGGTTTGATAAAGGTTGGTCATGGCGGGATTGACAAATGTTCCAGGTCCATTGTTTCCCACCGGGTCAGGCAGTTGATAACGGGCCAACAGGCGGGCCATGGCATCCATGTGCTCCTGTTCTTCACCCGCAACACTCTTGAAGAGCGAGACACCCCACAGACGATGCATCTCCCTATAGAGATCCCTGGCCACCTTTTCCTCCTCGCGCATGACCAGGAGCGTTTTCTGTTCCACCTGGGACAAGGGGGTGGTTGCCATCTGGGCGGCCACCGGAATAAATCCCGTTCCGGAAATGGCTGCGGTGGCTATCTTTTGTGGCGAGGGGGGCTTGCCGATCTTGAGGGAGAGGGTCAGCAACGCGATAAGCACGATGGCCACCAATCCCATGGCCAGCAGCCATGGCGTAATGGAGGCACGATTGCGCGCGCGCTCCGGTCGCCGGGATGAGAACGCCGGGTCGGCTTCGTCATGAAGCCCACTTCTCGCCCCATCCCTTAAACCGGGCCTGGGCGATGTGGAGGAGTCAGCAGAGAGTGCCATCGACCGCCTTGTCAAGAGCTATAGAAAAGGAGCCACCAGCCTATCACCAAACCACCCTGTTAGCCAAGGGTTGACCGTTCTCTTCTGGGCGCATAGTAGTGGACCGATTCTCCCAGAGAGAGTTCGGCGGCCTCTTGCAGGGTTTCCGAGAGGGTGGGATGGGGGTGGAGAGTTTGGGCCACCTGGCGGATGGTCAATCCCTGTTCCAGGGCCTGAACGCCGTAGGCAAGCAGCTCTCCGGCATGGGCACCGACGATGCCGACCCCCAGAACCCGTTCCGACGGGGGATCGATGATCCATTTGCTCAACCCTTCTGTGCGTTCCAGGGTATGAGCGCGACCGGAGGCGGCCCAGGGAAAGCGGATGGCCTTGACGGGAATACCCTGTTGGCGGGCTGCGGATTCGGTCAAACCCGCATAGGCCAGCTCCGGGTCGGTATAGGTGACGACGGGCACCACCTTCCGGCCTGTGGCGGGCTGATTGGTCAGGGTGGCCACCGCCCGGCGGGCATCAGCGGCGGCTTTGTGCGCCAACATCGCGCCACCGATCAGGTCGCCAATCGCCAGAATATGGGGGACGCTGCTGCGCATGTCGGCCCCCACGGTGACAAAGCCCCGCTCCAGGGCAATGCCTGCTTTCTCCAAACCCAGATTTTGGCTGTTGGGCAGTCGACCGGTGGCAACCAGCAAGGCCTCTGCCCAGTGCTCCGTCCGGTTTTCACCGTTTTGCACGGTCACCCGGATGCCATCGGTCTCCCTCTGCAGTGCCGTGACCTGGGTCTGGGTTTGCACGGAGGCAAACAGACGTGCCAGTCGTTGCGCCAGTGGCCGCAGCAGATCCCGATCGGCTCCCGGCAACAGGCCATCGCTCTTTTCCACCACCGAGACGGCACTGCCCAGGGCCGCATAGACCGTGCCCAGTTCCAGACCGATGGTCCCTCCGCCCACCACCAGCAGGGTGCGGGGAATGCGCTCCAGGGCCAAGGCCTGGGTGGAGTCCATGATGCCCGGCAGTGTGAGATCCAGACCGGGCAGACCCGCCGGTCGGGAGCCGGTGGCCAGGATGGCGTTGTCAAAGGAGAGAGACTCCTCGCGACCATCGGGATGGCTGACCAGGAGGGTATGGGCATCCAGCAAACGGCCCTGGCCTTGCAGAAAGGTGACGCCCCGCCGCCGACACTGCTCTGCCAATCCCCCCATCAACCGCTGCACCACGGCCTCTTTCCAGTGACGAACCCCGGCCAGATCGATGGCGGGGGGGGCAAAATGCAGCCCCATCCGGGCAGCCTCGCGGTTTTCCAGGATCAGCCTGGCCACCTGCAACAACGCCTTGCTGGGGATGCAACCCCGCTGCAGGCAGACCCCGCCGGGCTGGCTGTCGGCATCCAGCAAGAGGGTGGGGATGCCCTGTTCGGCGGCCAGGAAGGCGGCGGTGTATCCCCCTGGACCGCCCCCCAGAACGACAAGCGGCGTGGTGCGGTTCATGTTGTGATTTCCTGATCGGTTGTGGTCAGCACATCCCTACAGCAGATGGGCCAGGCGTTTGTGTTCCACCATGAGGCAGCGATCTTGCACAGCCGTCAGGCCGCCCTGCCGGGCAATGGTCATCGCCGCCTCGTTGATAATACCACTCTGCAACCACAGCAGGCGGCTGCTCCCGCCACGCTGGGCCATCAAGCGCACGGCGGCTTCGGCCAGGGGAGGGGTATCCTGGGATGGTCGGAACAGGTTGACAATATCCACGCCCATCTCCGCAGGAATCTCCTCAAGCGTGGCAAAGGAGGGTTCTCCCAGCACGGATTCCATGCCTGGACGTACAGGGATGATCCGATATCCTGCCTGTTGCATATAGGCGGCCACCCGATAGGATGGGCGATCCGTTTTGGGGGACAAACCCACCACGGCGATGGTGCGCGCCTGCCGAAGCAGCGTCAACAGGTGGGCATCCGATAGCTCATGATTGGTCGAATGGGGTGTCATCATTGCGCAAAGCCTTGTGCGAAAGGTTGATGAAAGGGTGTGTCAGCGACAGGAAGAGCGGCCACTTTCCATGCCCAGCAAGGTCCAAAAGATGCGATCTTCTCCCGTGGGGGTGTGTACCAGGCTGAAACGGCAGGTGACGCACAAGCCGTTACCCTGACCGGTGCGCAGGGGCAGAGAGATCTGGTCGATGTTTCCACAATTTTGCAACAGGGTTGTGATGGCACCCCAAATGTCCGGATCCACCGCCAATTCATGCACGGAACG
>JADGCE010000095.1:3206-10282 GCA_015229095.1 Magnetococcales bacterium
AACCACGGGGATGCGGCGATGACCGCTGCGCACAAAGAGATCCAGGGCGAAGAGCAGACTGCGGTCGGGATGGATGGTCACCGGTGGGGCGAAGGGCAACTGGCCAACCAGGCTCTCTGCATCCCAGGCAGCACTGACTCGGAAGCGCAGCAGATCTCCTTCGGTCAACACCCCCAACAAGCGGTCGGACTCGGCCACCAGGACACAGCCCCGATGCCAGTTCATCATATGCAGGGCCGCCTCCCGCACCGGGAGATGGGGAGCCACCACCGGGGTGTGGGGCGACAGGAGATCGGATACCCGATAATGGGTCATCAACTCCGAGCGGGGCAGAGAGGCGACAATCTGTTTTTCAGTGATACCCCCGGAGAGCAGCTCCTCCTCATTCAGGACGGGAAAACGGCGAAAACGGCGGTGGTTGTAGAGGCGCAGCAGCGCCTGGCAGGGGGTGTTTTCCTGCACGGTTTGCGGAACGGAGAGGGATAAATCCCGGATGCGGGTTTGGTGGATATCCTCTCCGGCCACGATCCAACGCAAAAGGTCAAATTCGGTGACCAGTCCGACCAGGGCCATGGTGTCCAATACAACGGCAAACCCGAAGGGTTGCCGTATCACGCGGCGGATGGCTTCCAGGAGTGTGGTGCTGGGGGAAAGCGTGACGACATCGGGAAACATGCAATCACGAACGGTGTTCATCGGTTCTCCCATTGTTCTTGAGGATGCTGACCAGGGGTGCGGCTTTCGGAAAAAATTTTCTGGCAAAATTTTTCTGGCAGACGGTGGCTTCCGACGCAGAATGGATTATTATGCGGGATCGGTTTGCCGTTTGTCCTGGTTTTTTTGTGAACGCGCCCCACAATTTCATGAGTGGACCCCATGCCATGTTGGAAAGAGCCAAGCAAACCTTGCTGTTGGAGTCTGCGGCCATTCAAGCCCTGGCCGATCGCCTGGATGATCGTTTTGTGCAGGCCATCCAGTATCTGGAGGAGTGCCAGGGGCGCGTCGTGGTAACCGGCATGGGCAAGTCCGGGATTATTGGTATGAAAATAGCCGCCACCCTGGCCAGTACGGGGACCCCCTCCTTTTTTCTGCACCCTGCGGAAGGGAGTCATGGAGATATCGGCATGGTCACCCGCCGGGATGTGCTGCTGGTTCTTTCCAACAGCGGGGAGACCGCTGAACTGCTCGCCTTGTTGCCCACCCTGAAATATTTTGGGGTGCCGATCATCAGCCTGGTGGGGCGCATGAACTCCACCCTGGCCCGCATCAGCACCGTCGCCCTGGATGTGGCGGTGGAACGGGAGGCCTGTCCCTTGGGGCTCGCTCCCACCTGTTCTACGACGGCCGCCCTGGCCATGGGGGATGCCTTGGCGGTGGCTTTGCTGGAAAAACGCCAGCTCAGCCCGGAACAGTTCGCCCTGTTTCATCCGGGTGGGGTGTTGGGGAAAAAGTTGCTGCTGCGGGTCTCCGACCTGATGCACACCGGCTCTGACATGCCTCTGGTTCCCGCAGGTGCCACTCTGCAGAGCACAATCCTGGAAATGACGGCCAAGCGACTGGGCATGACGGGGGTCGTCGATGACCGTGGGTGCCTGGTGGGGATCGTCACCGACGGGGATCTGCGGCGTTGGTTGGAGCGGGAGGCGTTGACGACCGGGTATGGCGGGTTGCCCGCCCGGACCGCCGAGGGGGTGATGACCCGCCAACCGAAGGGCATTGCGGCCCAGGCCCTGGCCGTCGAGGCCCTGCGCGTGATGGAGGAGAAAAAAATTACCAGCCTGTTTGTCGGCGACAGCGGTATGCCACCTGTGGGGGTGCTGCATCTGCACGATCTGCTGGGCGCCGGCCTGCTATGAACAGCCCCTCCTCCACCCCATGGCCTGCGGAGCGGGCCGCCCGGATTCGCATGGTGGCCCTGGATGTGGATGGTGTATTGACCGACGGTGGCATCTACCTGGATGATCAAGGGGTGGAGAGCAAGCGGTTTTATGTGCGCGATGGTTTGGGTATTCGGTTGCTGTTGCAGGCGGGTCTGCGGGTTGGCCTGCTGACGGCCCGCCAATCCCCGGCGGTGACGCGGCGGGCCCAGGAGCTTTCCCTCTCCTTCGTCCATCAGGGGCTCAAAGATAAATGGGGCTGCCTGCAGGACGAACTGGCCAAAGCCCAGTGGGATCCCGTACACTGTCTCTATATGGGGGATGATTGGGTGGACCTCCCGGTTTTGCAACGGGTGGGATTGGCCGCTGCTCCGGGGGATGCCGATCCGGAGGTGCGCCGGCAGGTCCATTGGGTGGCCCGTGCAGGGGGTGGCCAGGGGGCAGTGCGGGAGTTGGCCGAGGAGCTCTTGCGCAGCCAGAACAGATGGGGCACCCTGCTGGAGACCTTCCAGGGCGGGCGGGCGATTCCCCAGGAAGAGCAGGAAAAGAGATGAGAACGCCCCTCAAATGGCTATTCAGCACGGTGCCTGTGCTGGTGGTAGGTGCCGTCGCTTGGCATCTGCAGCATCCTGCTCCGGTGCTCTCTGGCGCAGCCGGTTGTGCCGCTGCGGGGGTGCCGGCAGAGCGTGCCGTCGGGTCCGGCTGTGAGCCGCTGGCCCCTCCAGGGGAAGATTCCCAGCCTGGCACCCGCGTGACAGGCATTCAGTTGGTCCAGTTTGAGGGGGAGCAGATCCAGTGGTATCTGCGGGCGCCCAGCGCGTACAGTGAGGGTGAGGAGCGGGTCCACGTCCGCGAGCCGGACTTGACCCTGTATGGGAACGATGGTCAAATCTCCACGGTCACCTCTGCGGAGGGTGTCGTGGATAGCCATGCCCAATCTTTGCTGTTCACGGGTCATGTGGTTGCCAAGAGTGCGACCGAACGGTTGTCCACCGAGAGCCTGCGCTTTGATCCTGGGCCGCAAACCCTCTCCACGGATCAAAAATTTTTGCTGGTCAGCCAGGATATGCAGTTGGAGGGGGTTGGTTTGATTTTGCACCAGAAGAGCCAGAGGATGGTGGTCGATGCCCAGGTTCAATTTTATTATCTCCCGGTTCAGGAAGAGGGTTATCGTGAAGAGACTGTTATGCAATCCAAACCTTCCTAGGCCGATCAACCGGTGGCGTGCGGTTCTGGGGGTTGTCTGGGGATTGGCCATGCTTTTGGCCGGGCCGGGTCTCTCTGTTGCCTGGGCTGCCATGGTCTCCCAGTCCGGCGGCCTGACCATCACGGCAGAGCGCATGGAGCTGGATGACGCAAGACAGATGGCCATTTTTTCCGGGAATGTCCGTGCCGACGAAAAGCGGATACACTTGACGGCTGACAAGATGACGGTTCACTATCGCAAGCGTGATCGCCGCCGCCCGGCGCAAAGCCCGGCGCAAAAATCTGCCACGCCGGAGCGGACGGAACAGTTGATCGCCAAAATTCGGGCAGAGGGACATGTGGTGCTGGTGCAAGGTGACAATCGCGGCCTCGCCGAAGAGATGATCTACATGGTGGACCAAAAGACGCTGGATATGCTGGGGCAGAAAGAGAATGCTGCCATTCACTATGGTCAGGATCGCCTGGAGGGAAAACGGATTCTCCTGACCATTGCCGATGATCACACGATCTCAAAAATTTCCGTGCAGGGAGGCGAAGATCGGCGGCGGGTCTCCGCCCGCATCACACCCCCGGAAGAGCGGGACAGTGCCCCCTCCCCTCCGGCAGGGCAAAAGGCAAAATCCGCTTCCCAGCCTGTGAATCGGCCGTGAGCGAGCGGGTTTTGCCGGGGGATGCCCCCCCTGCCGGGGCGGTACACGGGGATCGGCTGGGCGCGGATCGCATGCTCCAGGGGGTGCGGTTGGGGAAAACCTTCCGGGGCAGAAAGGTGGTCTCGCAGGTGGACCTTTTTCTCTCGCCCGGAGAGGTGGTGGGGCTGCTGGGCCCCAACGGGGCGGGCAAGACCACCACCTTCTACATGCTGGTGGGTTTGGTCGCCCCGGATGAGGGCTCCATCCGCCTGGATGGTCGGGAGATCACCCGGGCCCCGATGTATGTGCGTGCCCGGTCAGGCATCTCTTACCTGCCGCAGGAGCCGTCCATTTTCAGGAAAATGACGGTGCGGGATAATGTTTTGGCCGTGCTGGAGACCCTCTCCCTGACCCGGGAGCAGCGTCTGGAACGGCTGGAGGTGTTGCTGAGTGAGCTGGGCGTTCTGGCGTTGGCCAAAACCCCTGGCTATGCCCTCTCCGGTGGCGAGCGACGTCGGGTTGAGGTGGCCCGTGCGTTGGCCATCGAACCGCGCTATATTCTGCTGGATGAGCCGTTTGCGGGTGTCGATCCCCTAGCGGTGGCCGATATTCAATCCATTATCCGCCATCTGCAAAAGCGAGGCATCGGCGTTTTGATTACGGACCATAATGTGCGGGAGACCCTGGGCATCTGTCATCGAGCCTACATTCTTTCCGAAGGCAGGGTTCTCGCCCAGGGTGTTCCGGCTGAGGTGGTGCAGGATCCGTTGGTGCGTACCCTGTACCTGGGGCAGGATTTTCAACTGTAGCCTAATCACGAACAGAGGATCTTTTAATGGCGTTAGGTTTGGAACTGAAACTGCGGATGGGCCAGCAACTGGTGATGACTCCCCAGTTGCAGATGGCCATCAAGCTGTTGCAGATGTCCAGTTTGGAACTGGCGGACTATCTCCAGGAAGAGCTGGATAAAAACCCCTTGCTGGAACGGGAGGAGGAAAAAGCCGACGAGGATGTCGGCGGTCTCGAGGGGCCTGTGTCCAGCCCACGGGAGATGGATGGGGGGGCTGGGGATGATGGTGCGGAGATGGAGCCGATGGAGAGCAATCTCTCCCAGGAGTTGCCGGTGGACGCCTCCTGGTCTGACATCTATGGAGACACACCCGGCTCATACAGCAACACCTCCCAGTCGTTTGATGGGGCTTCCGGGTCGGAACCGCCGCCACTGGAGAATACCCTGGTGCGCAGCGAAACGTTGTCGGATTATCTGTTATGGCAGCTGGGTGTCTCCGCCCTCAATGAACGGGAGCGGATGATTGGAACGGCCATCATTGACGCCATCGATGACAATGGCTATCTGACAACGGATCTACAGTCCATTGCGAACATCACCCGGAGTACGCTGGAGGATGTGGAGGATGCCCTGCTCCTGATACACTCTTTCGAGCCCGCAGGCGTGGGGGCGCGCAATCTGGCCGAATGTCTGTTGTTGCAACTGAAAAACCGCAAGCAGGCCTGCCATCCCTACACCACCTTGCTGGAGCATTTGGAGGATCTGGCGCGCCGTGATTTTCGCAAGCTCAAGCGTCTGCTCAGGGCGACGGACGAGGAGCTGCTGGATGCGGTGGAGCTGATCCAATCCCTGAATCCCAAGCCGGGCCTGGCGTTTGGCAGTGATCAGGCCAATTATATCTCGCCCGATGTCTATGTGCGCAAACTGGATGGGCAGTGGGTTGTGGAGGTCAACACGGAGGCCATGCCCAAGTTGCGGGTCAATCGGGAGTATGACCAGGCACTGAATGGGCGGCTCTCGCCCCAGGACAGGCGGTTTTTGGTGGAAAATGCCCGTTCTGCGCAGTGGTTGATCAAAAGTCTGGAGCAGCGTTCCAGTACCATTTACCGGGTGGCCGAGAGCATTGTGCGCTTTCAGACCAATTTTTTGGAATATGGGCGGGAGCATCTCAAACCGTTGATCCTGAAGGATGTAGCCGATGATATCGGCGTCCATGAGTCCACCGCCTCCCGGGTGACCAGCAATAAATATATTCATACGCCGCGCGGCATTTTTGAGTTGAAATTTTTCTTTTCTTCCTCTCTGGTCTCTCAATCCGGCGAAAACCACTCCTCGGAAGCGGTCAAGTTCAAGATACAAAAACTGGTGGAGAGTGAATCCGCGCATCGTCCCTATTCGGATGAAAAGATAGCGAAGCTGTTAAAAGATCAGGGAATTATCGTGGCTCGGCGCACGGTTGCCAAATATCGGGATATTCTGAGCATTCCCTCCTCTTCCCGGCGCAAACAACTGGGGACGGCCGGGGATGGTTAGCGGTTCTCCCTCTCCCTTGGCGGAGACGACGACGGCTTTGGCCCATATCCGCCATCTGGTTCTGGTGACGGGTTTGTCGGGAGCGGGCAAGTCGATCGCACTGAAATATCTGGAGGACATGGGCTTTTTTTGGACCGACAATCTCCCTTTGCCCCTGGTGGCACACTATCTCAACCATTTGCGGGAGGAGCAGCGGGCTGATATTCGGGTCGCCATCGGCGTCCATCTGCGCGAGCCCGGTTGCCTGACGGCCTTCCAGAGTTATTATCAGCAGGTATCCGCTCTGGCAGCCGACACGGAGTTGCTTTTTCTGGAGGCCAATGAGGAGACCCTGGTCAATCGCTATCAGGAGACGCGGCGACGTCATCCCATGGGGCAGGAATGCACGGTTCGCGAGGCGATCGCGTCGGAAATACAGAGCCTTGAGCCGGTACGTGCGATGGCGGATCTGGTGATTGATACCTCTCGAACCACCATTCCGCAACTCAAGGAGCGTTTGGCGCAGTTGTTCCGGGATGTGCGGCATGAACAGTCACAGGAGTCGGAATTGACCCTGATCATCCGCTCCTTTGGGTTCAAGTTCGGAGCCAATACCGATGCGGATATGGTATTGGATGGCCGTTTTTTGCCCAATCCCTATTATGATCCTGCCTTGCGTCCATTTTGTGGCTATGACGAGCCGGTGATTCGTTTTTTGGAAAAAGATGGGGAGGCGTTGGCCTTTCTGGAACGTCTGCAATCCCTCTTTGATTATCTGCTCCCCCGTTACCAGAGAGAAAAAAAACGCTATTTTACCGTGGATATCGGTTGTACCGGGGGATGTCATCGTTCGGTGTTTCTGGTGGAGCAGATGACGAAAAGGCTGCGCCAGCAGGGATACCGTGTATTGATGCGGCACCGGGATGTGCAGCGTCCTCTCATACCCCCTGAAACGGGTTCATCCGGTTCTCAAGAGTGAGAAGGTTTTATGTCGGGCTCCTCGGTGAGATCCTGCGCGCAGAGGGACTCTGCGACACGTTGGATGGTCTCCAGCAACGCCTG
>JADGCE010000096.1 GCA_015229095.1 Magnetococcales bacterium
CCCTAGCCCAGGCGTTCCAGGGCGATCAACCCCCACACCCCGGCCAGCAGCAGCAGGGCGACGAAAACGGCGGCAGAGCCGAGATCCTTGGCTTGGGCCGAGAGGGGATGCCGCTCCGGGCCAAAACGGTCGATGGCCGCCTCAATGGCGGAGTTGAGCAGTTCGGTCACCAGGACCAATAGCAGGGAAGCCAGCAGCAGGGCCCGCTGGCTGGCGTTCTCTCCCAGCCAGAAAACCACGGGCAGCAGCAGCACCGTCAATAGCAATTCCTGACGAAAAGCGGCCTCCTGCTGCCACGCCGCCCGCAAACCCGCCATGGAATAGCCTACGGCACGGACAAGCCTCTGCATCCCCGTCGCTTTGCCGGGGCGCGGCGACTGCCCTGGCCCATGCTCCGTCCCCTCTGTCGTTGGCATCTTCTCTGTTCCCATCCTGCGCAGACATTGCGAGAGGGCCATCCTAACCGTCGACGCTGGCCAGCGCAATGGCACGCAGAGCAGAGAGTGCCCATTATTCTTTTCCTTCCCCTGGCTTTCATTTTCGGTTAGGGTGTGCGGGTTCCGGCTTCCCCCCGGGTCGTGCGGCAAAAAAGGGGGGGCGGAAAGTGGAGCCTGGATGCAGCAGCCGTTGCCCTGCGCGCAATGTTGGCTGACATGTTGCATCCTTCATCTTTAGACAGGGTGGGGGAAAGGGAGAGGGCAATCTCTCTCGTCAACAGTCGTTGCGGAGACAGGTATATGTTTTTAAAACTCAGAGAAGAATCAGCCGGTGCGTTCCGTTGGCAGCTCGTCAGACAATCGCTCTCCCTGGTGGCCGCCATTTTTTGCTCCACGCTCCTGGTGGCACTCTTGTCCACATCGGTGCAAAAAGCAACTCATTTCATCCATCACTATCTCCGATGGTAATACCTTGATGGCGCAGGGAAAACAATGGTGGAAGAAGATCAACATCCAGTGCCTCTGCGGCGAACCTTTGCCATCATTTCCCACCCGGACGCCGGCAAAACAACCCTGACAGAAAAATTTTTGCTTTTCGGCGGTGCCATTCAATTGGCGGGTCGTGTCAAAGCGCGGGGACAGCAGCGCCTGGCACGCTCCGACTGGATGAAGGTGGAACAGGAGCGGGGCATCTCCGTTACCGTCTCCGTGATGACCTACGAATACCAGGGGTTGACTTTCAACCTGCTGGATACCCCCGGCCACGCCGATTTCAGTGAAGATACCTATCGCACATTGACTGCGGTGGATTCGGCCATCATGGTGATCGATGCGGCCAAGGGGATCGAATCGCAAACGCTCAAGCTGTTTGAGGTATGCCGGCTGCGCAATGTGCCCATCATCACCTTCATCAATAAAATGGATCGGGATGGTCGGGATCCCTTTGATCTCATGGATGAGATTGAGCAAAAACTGGCCCTGGAAGCGACCCCGGCCACCTGGCCCATCGGCATGGGGCGGGATTTTTTGGGCTGTTATGACCTGCTGCATGAACAGTTGCTCTTCATGGATCGCAGCGATGGGCGCGAAATTTTGCCCGGCGAAAGCTGTGCCGGTTTGCAGGATGACAAGCTGGATCGGCTGCTGCCCGCCGCCGCTGCGCAGACTTTGCGGGATGAAGTGGAGATGGCCAGAGCCCTCTGCCCCCCCTTTCGGTTAAACGCCTACCGGCAGGGACATATGACGCCTGTTTTTTTTGGCAGCGCCATCAATAATTTTGGTGTGCGCGAGCTGTTGCGCGGGGTGGCGGATCTGGCCCCATCCCCCCGCCCCCAGGAGGCGCGGGAACGGTTGGTGGATCCCCTGGAGGAGAAGGTTACCGGTTTTGTCTTTAAAATCCAGGCCAACATGGACCCCAACCATCGGGATCGGGTGGCCTTTGTCCGCCTCTGTTCCGGCCATTTTGTCCGTGGCATGAAAATGCGGCATGTCCGCACCGGCAAACTGCTGACCCTGCACAATCCCATGCTCTTTCTCGCCCAGGATCGGGGGTTGGCGGAGGAGGCATGGGCAGGCGATATTATCGGCATCCCCAATCATGGGGTATTGCGCATCGGCGACACCCTGACCGAGGGGGAAGATCTGCATTTTTTGGGCATTCCCAGCTTTGCGCCGGAATTTTTGCGCCGGGTGCGGGGAGACGATCCGTTGCGGGTCAAACATTTGGGGCGGACCCTGCTGCAACTGGGCGAAGAGGGGGCCGCGCGGGTTTTCAAGACAGAACTGGGGTCGGATTGGATTATCGGCGTGGTGGGTGGTCTGCAATTTGAGGTGCTGGCCGACCGCATTCGCACCGAATACAACATTCCGGTCCATCTGGAGTCGACCTCCATCCATACGGCCCGCTGGTTGGAGGCCGATGATCCCCGCACCCTCAAGCGGTTTGCCGAAGCCAATCTGGGGGAGATGGCCCAGGATCATGACGGTTGTCCCGTCTTTTTGGCACGCAATGCCTGGCGTCTGGACAATGCCATGAAAGAGTGGCCGCAGGTGCGCTTTCTCAAAATCAAAGAGTAGGGCCTGTTGACATTCTAATCATTATTGACGGTAAAACAATTAGGGAGGTCCAGGAGGGGATTATCCCCTCCTGGTGGGGTGCGGGGCGAAGCCCCGCCATTCATTTCGGGGCTTCGCCCCGCACCCCACCAGAGGGCTCTGCCCTCTGGACACCCGCCGGGGGCCGTGACGGCCCCCAGGCCCCGGCAAAAATTTTTGGATGTCAACAGACCCTAGAATTCAAGGGAATTATCCCCCCTGGCGGGGCGGCAGCTGCCACTGGGCATGCCGGGTGGTGGTGCGAGGCAGCAGACCCAGGGGGGCATAAAAACCGGTGGCCAGTGCCGCACTGGTCCACAATCCCAACCGCCGGCCACCCTGGGCGCGCAGACGCTGGGCAGCGGCCCGCAGCAATCGGCTCCCCCAACCGTGGCCGCGCCACTCCGGATGGAGACCGATGGGACCAAAAAAGGCGGTGGATGGATGGGTGTCGCCCTGCAACAGGGCAAACCCCACCACCTCCTCCTGATATTCCAGCACCATAATGGCCTGACCGGGGGGATGAAACGCCGGAGGGCCCGCCCATCCATACCCATTGAAAGGTTCATAGGCCGGATCGATCCGGTGCAGCACCTCGTGTTGCCAGCCGATGCTGAAATGGTCCCGCAGCAGTGCCGTCAAGCCCGGTTGATGATGCGGTGCATAGGCCGACAGGGTCGCGCCATCCCGCCAGGAGGGATTGACGGCAGGCACTGAGGGCTCTTCCCGGATGTCCATTTCCAGATAGATCTCCCCCGGTCGCCAACAGGCCCCGGTATGCTGGCAAAAGTGCTGCATGGCCTGCAGGCTGGCGGGAATACCCGGCCAGAGGCCGGCCCATTGCAGGGCCGTGGAGAGGCCGCGTTTGCCGGTTGCAGCCGCCTCTTCCAGGAGATGGTGCAGCAACAGACGCCCCAGGCCCCGTCGCTGCCAGGCGGGAACGATACAAAACAACTGTACCCACAACCACTCCCCTTCCGGGGTGGCCGGATTGAGCCGCCGGTTGGCCAGGGCCAGGCCCACCCCCTCCCCTGCCTGGGTCAGGAGAATGCGGGAGCTGTCGGAAGGCCACAAAGAGGAGCCGAACAGCCGGTTGGCCAGATAATGGCTCGGCAACTGTTGGCCGTAGGGCAGGTCGGCCTGGGAAAAGGCCTGGTCATAGATTTGCCGGGCACTCTCCTGCCAACGGGGGTGCAAAGGCAGAATCTGGCAGGCATCGACCGGATGGGCAGCCGGCATGGTCACCCCCCCTCCCCCACAGCAGCGGCTTGTTCGCCATCAAAAAGCTCGGCAAAGCGGTGCAAAAAGGCCTGTTTGGCCTGTTCCGGGCCCCAGGCCTGGATCAGGGAGCTCTCCAGAGGTTCCGGCATGGGGGCCCAGGGAGCCGGCTCCTGGCCCATCAGGGCTTTTTTTTCCGTGGCCAGCAACTGCAGATCCGCCTGTTTGATGGCGGTCGGCATGGGAAGCGGCAGGGCAAACCGCCGGGCGATCACCTGCATGAGTTGCGCCTCATATTGGGAAAAGATCGGCAAGACCTGCTTGATGGGCTGTGGCATGTCGGAAATGTAGGCCTCGGCGGCATCGTGGAGCAATCCCCAGCGGGCGTGCGCCGGGGCAACCACCCGGGAGACATGCACCGAATGTTCCGCCACGGAATAAAAACGGCGGCAGTGCCCATTGAAACGACAAAGCATGGCAAGGGAGTGGGCGATATCCTGGATCTCAATCTCCTCCGGGCGGGCATCCATGGGCCAAAACTGCCTGCCGGTAAAGGTTTGAATCCAGGCACCTCGACCTTCTCCCTCCGCCGATAACGGTTCAGACATGCTGGGGTTCTCCTTCTGGAAAAGGGCGCAGAGGGGGGAGCAGAGCCTCCCCCGACTCCCCTCCTCCCCATGCTCTTTGGTCAACCCGGCCATGATGCGATGGCGCGCAGGCAAAGTCGATGGTTGCATCTATTTTCCTGGTAATCAGCCCCTGCTGGGGTGCGGGGCGAAGCCCCGAACGGAGCGGGGGGATCTTCTCCCCAGGCCACCCCATCCCTGCCAAGGCGATTGCCCTGGGCGAGCCATTGGGCGACCTTCCCTCCAACAGACGGCACTGATATACTGGTCGGCAAGTTTTGATCACTGTTTCGGTCATGCCTGGAAAGGGCGACAAGCCGCCTCCCCCCTCCACCCTTTTTTAAGCCTGAACATGTTACCCAGCCACTCCCATCTCCCCATCCTGCTGCAGCGTGGTCTGTTCAACGGGATCTCCCGTTTTGCCCAACTGGAGGCGCGGTTGGCCGCATTGCCCTCTGCGGAGGAGCAGTTTGTGGCCTTCGCGGTCTTTGCCGAAGCCTTTTTGGCCATCCGTACCCTGCCCCAGGCGGCGGAAATTTGGCCGGAAGGAAAAATTCCCCTGGAGGCGCGGAGACGCCATGCCCTGCCGGAGCGCATCCTCGGAGCCGATGGCATTTTTCGCACCCTGACCGGAGAGATCCACCCCTATCAGCTGCTCTTTCGCCCGCAACGCCCGCCCCTGAGCCGCAAAGAGGTGACCCCCTTTCTGGAACTGGCAGAACGGGTGCCCCAGCCCATGCTGTTCAGCAACTGCACCCTCCTGCCACCCCCCTTGCGCAACCATACGGGTTTTCACTGCGTCCTGGGCAACGATCTGGACCGTTTGAACAGCCGGGATTTTAACGCCATGCGCCGCTGGATGCAGGGTGGAGGGCTGCCCCTGGAGCGTCTGCCCCCCACCCCGCAGCAGGCCCGTTATGCGGCCACCCTCCAGCCGCATTGGGAACAACAGGAGCGGTTGCTGGGGTTGGTGGCCCCCGGTGTGGGTGTGGAACTGCTGGCCCTCCAATGGGCCCAGGGGATGGGCAGTGGCCGTACCGTGCTGCTGCTCTCCCCCTCCCTGGCACACCTGCGTGAAACCCTGCTGCTCTGGCGTCGCCATGTGGTCGGCTCCGACCTGGTGACCGCCTGGGTCCATGGCGAAGCCCCCGGTGCCACCGATGCCGCCCAGGTGCGGCAAGGGGATTGGGATCTGCCGCTGCTGACGGAGAGCGAAGGGGTGCGGCGTTTTCTGAATGGGCGTTTCCAGGGGGTGCGGGTGCTGATGGCCACCTACAGTGCCGCGCGCATTGTCGCCCGCGCCCTGGTTGGCTCCGCTCCCCTGGACCTGGGCATCTTCCTGGAAAGCCAGGAGGGGATCGCCGATCCCTTCGCCCTGGAGGAGAGCAATCTGCCCCTGCGCAAACGGCTGTTGTTGAGCGCCAGCAGCCAACATGCCAGCACCAGCAGCCGGGATGCGGAGGGCGAGCCCAAACGCCTCTGGAATCTGGCGGAACACCCCCTGTACGGACCGGCAATCCCGGTGGCCCCCCTCGACAAGGCGGTGGCCGATGGGGTGGTGCGCCCCTGGCGGCTCTGCATGGCCATCGTTTCCCCGCAGACAACCCTCGGCGAAGAGGCGCAACGTCTGCACATCTCAGCCGCCGCCTTGCCGATGCTGGTGGCCCGGAGCGGAGCCCGCCATGTGCAAGCCTACCATGGCAGCCCCCAGGAGGCCCGCGCCTTTGCAGAGCTGCCCCTGCGGCCATGGCAAAGCGGCGCCACAGTGGCAGAGACGCAGGAAGAGCCGCCGCAACCGCCGGCCTTGAGCATCGTTTCGCCCACAACGGGGGCTTCTCCCCCAACCCCCACCAGGGACTCCGTCCCTGGACCCTGCCAGGGGGATAATCCCCCTGGACCCCTGGTAATGGACGAAACGATGATCAAGGCCCAACCGCCGGAACATCTGTCGCTCTGCCTGGAGGGATCGGCAACCGCCGCCGAACGGGAAGCCTTGCTGCGGCGTTATGGTCAGGCCGAACGGGCCATTCTCAACACAGCCCGCTGTTTGTCCGACGGCATCAGCCCCCCTGCCGCCGATCTGCTCTTTTTTTCGGCCTCGCCCAAAAAGGTCAAATGGGATGTGGCGCGGGCCATGGGGGCCATTTTAAGCCCATCTGCGGCACATTCGACCGAGCCCCCCGGCGCGACCCAGGCCTGGCTCTCCGTCCCCCTGGTGCTCGCCGCATCGCCTCCGGAGAGCCCTGTGGAGAGCCTCATGGAGCGCACTCTGGCCAGTGCCCAAACCCTGTGGGAGCTGCTGCAGGTGCTGCGGGAGCTGGACCCCAGTCTGGAAGAGCAGATTGTCCAGGCGGGGATGCGGTATGGAAAAACCGGGGCGTGGCCCAGCCATGGACTGGACGGCGAGGGAGATCCCTTGATGGAGCGGTTTGCCGTCGTCGGGGCCGACGACCTCCCGCCGGAGTGGCGCAGGCTGTTCTGGCAACAGTTTTTGTGGCAGATCACCTCCCCCTGGGATCGGCTCTTCGGCCAATGGCAGCAAAACCCGGAAGGAAAGGATGCGGCGCTGCAAGGATGGGTGGAGCAGCAGCGGCGGGCCTGTCGGAAAGGGATCCTGCGCAGCGACCGGAAACTGCGCCTGCAACAGGCCGGCTTTGTCTGGGATCTGCAACAGGCCGCCTGGGACAACCAGTGGCAGGCGTTGCAGGCCTTCCATCGGCAGCACGGCCATGGTCGGGTGCCGGAGCATTGGCCGGAAAATCCTGCCCTGGCAGAGTGGGCCAAACAGCAGCGTCAGCATTGGGCCAAAGGGTTGTTGTCCACTCAGCGCATGGAACGGCTGGATGCCCTGCACTTTTGCTGGAATCTGGAACAGGCCCGCTGGGAGGGGCAGTTCCATGCCTTTTTGCACTTCAGGCAACATCAGGGCCATGGCAAAATCCCGGAGCTCTGGCCGGAAAACCCTGCCCTGGCCTTTTGGGCCAAGGAGCAGCGCAAAGAGTACAGCCAGGGCAAGCTCGCCCCGGAACGCCAGAGTTTGCTGGAAGAGTTGGGCTTTTGCTGGGATCTGGAGGCCGCCTATTGGGAGGAGATGTTTGCCAGCCTGCAGCACTATCGTGAGATCCATGGTCACTGTTTGCTGCCCCCCTCCTGGCCGGAAAATCCCCTGCTGGCCGATTGGGTGGGCAAACAACGGCGGGATTGGCGGGGGGGGCGCCTGTCGGAAGAGCGGATCTCCCGCCTGAATGGATTGGATTTTGTCTGGGATCCGGAGGAGAAAGCCTGGCAGGAGCAGTGGGCCCTGCTGGCAGAGTTTCATGCCGTCCATGGCCATTGCCATCTTCCCGACGAGCAAACGGAGTTGGCCGAATGGCTGCGTCAGCAACGCCGACTGGCCATAAAAAACGGCTTGAGCCCGGAGCGGCGGGCCCGTCTGGAGAGCCTGAACGTGATCTGGGACGCCCAGGAGGCGGAGTGGGATGCCATGCTGGTGGCCTTGCAACGGTTTCGCGCCGAGCACAACCACTGCATCATTCCAACCCGGTTGCCGGAAAATCCCGCCCTGGCCCGCTGGGTGACCACCGTGCGGCGCCACCATGCCAACGGTGCCCTCTCCCCGGAAAAGGTGCAACAACTGACCGCCCTGGGCTTTGTCTGGGATGCCAAGGCCATTCTGTGGGAAGAGATGTTTGCGGCCATGGCAGAATTCCGCCGCCGGCACGGCAACTGTCTTGTGCCAGAATCATACCAGGAAAACAACCAGTTGGCCTGGTGGGTGGTGACCCAGCGCAAGGCCTACAAAAGCGGCCAATTGGAGGCTGACCGTATTGAGCGTCTCAACGCCCTGGGATTTTTTTGGGATCCTCTGGAGGTGCAGTGGTATGAAATGTATCTGGCCCTGGTACACTATCGGGAGCAGCATGGCCGCTGCGTCATCACCCGTGGCACGGGAGATCCCCACCTGTCGGCCTGGATGGCCACCCAGCGACAGGCACGTCTGCACGGCCATCTCAGTCCGGTGCGTATCGAGCGCCTGGACGCTTTGGGTTTTGTCTGGGATCCCAAAGAGGTGATCCTGGAGGAGATGCTGGCCGAGTTGACCGACTTCATGCGGCAGCACGGTCACTGCAACGTGCCCGTACCCTGGGCGCACAATCCCGCCCTGGGGTTGTGGGTGCAATTCCAGCGACAGGAATATCACAAAGCCCGTCTGGATCCCAAACGGATCGAACGCCTGGAGGCCTTGGGGTTTGTCTGGTCATGACCGCTGAAGAGGGATGATTCCCTAGCCTCCGCCGTTTGCCAGCGGTCAGGGTGTACAAATGTGAACACTCTCACAGAAAAATACTGACAATGACGGGATGGGTGTGTTAATCTGCCGTCGGTGCCGTGTGGTTTTTTACTTATATTTTTCGTAGAATAGAGCATTTTCGCATCGACACAACTCTGAGAGGTTGCAGTGAAACAGGATCTGGCAAACGAGTGGCAAAAACTGAAGGCAAAACAGGAAGCACTGACCCGCAACTGGAAGTCCAGCGGCAATCAGGATTTGCTGCATTTTTTTATGGAGATTCTGCCCAAGGTGGTGGATGCGGACCGTTGCAGTTTTTTCATCCATGATCCGGTCACCGACGCCGTATGGCTGCAGTGCGGCACCGGCCTGAAAGAGCGCAGCATCGTGATACCCAAGACCGGTTCCAATGTGGGACGGGTGGTGGCCACGGGGCGGCATGTTTCCATCGTCCGTCGGGAACAGCAATCGGAATTTGCCAAACAGGTGGAAGAAAAGGTGGGATATGTCACGCAAAACATGCTCTGCGTGCCCATCAAGAGCCTGACCACGGACCAGGTGACAGGAGCCATCCAGGTCATCAACAAACGGGGCAACAACGGTCACCTGGGCTTTACCGACCAGGATCGGGAGCTGCTGGAGCGGGTGGCCGACCATGTGGGAATGGTGACGGAAAACATCTATCTCAGCCAGGAGATGGTCACGGTTTCCGACAAACTGCGTGGCAAGGTGGATATGGCGGAGTGGGTGATCAAGTTATGGATGGGCTTCATGGGATTGGTCCTGTTGGCCGCCTTCGGTGTGATCGTCCATTTCACCCCCCACATGCTGGAAATTTTGAAACGCTGAAGGGGCAACCGGCGGGGTTGTGCGTTATGGTGCGCGTTCCATCCGAATTTTTGGGTCCACCCCCTGCGGGGACGTTGCCGGAAACACCCCTGATGGAATCGGTTGCCGATCCCTTTTGGGCGACGGAGGGTGGGCCTGAGCCAACGCCCGCCCCGTCGTCCGTCCCACTCCAGACACCCTCCGTCCCAGAGTCTCCTGCCGCCGCCCCCCCCGTTCCAAGCAACCGCGCCCCCGCCCACCAACGGCGCGTCCGCAACTCTGCCAGACGGGTCATCCCCTGGCAACCCAGCGAAGAGAATACAGAGACGGCAAAACAGCTCTTGCAACCGCTGGAAGTCATCAAAGAGGGGAAGCCCCCTGTGCCATCCGAACCTGCCCGGGTACGGAGAGAGGGGAGCCGCGACTATGATTATGACCTGTACGACACGGAACCCTTCGACGTGCAGCGCGTGGAACTCACCACAACGACAAAAGGCCGTGCCATGGTGGTGGCCGACCAGCGCAGCGGCAAAGAAGAAGAGGCGATCGTCCGCCTCAGGTTTCCGCCCCAACTGCGCCCAACCCTCCCTGCGGAAAAGAGTCCCCCTGCGGCAAAAGCCACGCTGTTTTCACCAGAAGAGTGGAAAGCGGCATTCACCCAGTCGGAAAACCTCCCGACCGCCGGAAAAGGCCCGATCAGCAACCCGGCGCGGGCCTTGAGCATCGTTTCGCCCACAACGGGGGCTTC